>JADGBA010000052.1 GCA_015231685.1 Candidatus Omnitrophota bacterium
CGGAATCACCATCCTTTTGTCTCCCTTAATTAAATGGGTACACATAGAATTAATTAGAAAAACGGTAAATAGAGCTCAGCCTCAGGCCCTTTAGTCATTTTATTAGACAATCGATATGTATGCCCATATATTCGGCCGCGCATCAGCAAGAGCGCAGCAAGGACACGATTCCAGCAAGAGCGCAAGAGCTCGATCGCAAGAGCTCGATCCACAAGAGCTCAACAAGAGCTCGATCCCTTGAAAACGCACCTTGCGACAGGCACAATAGGTACGTCATTATGTACGTACATGATAATGTCCTTGATTGGGACCCGGAGGCCCAACATGACGACCGTCACAGCGACGCAGGCCAGACAAAACCTTTTTGAAATCCTCAAACAGTCCGCGCGGGGACACGTCCCCTTCAAGATCACGTCCAAAAACGGCGACGTTGTGATGTTATCCGGCGCCGATTACGAGAGTCTTGTCGAAACCCTCCAGCTTCTCTCCACCCCCGGCGTCCGCAAAGGTATCGAGGAAGCCCGCCAGGACATCAAGGCAGGACGGACCCGGTCCCTCAAGGACGTCTTCGGGCGGTGAGCGGGTCTGTTTTTGCGGTCGGCGTGACCCGGCGCGCCGAAAAGGATATCCGGAAACTCTCCCCCAAACTGAAGAACAAACTCTACGATATTCTGACCGAAGTGATCGCCCCCGACCCGTTCTGCGACAAAGAACTGATCGGTGATCTCGAGGGAAGCTTTTCCTACCCCCTGACATACAAGGATCGCATCATCTACAGCGTTGACAAAAAGAAAAAGACCGTATTTCTGGAACGGGCCCGGACCCATTATGATGATTGATCGAAGAGCGATTTTGGCGGTGAGCGTGTGGCTTTGGGCGATATGGCTTTTCTCCCCCGCGTCCGCCGCCGATACGGACACGCCTTCGGAAGAAACCGCTCAATCGGCGACCTTCACCTACCACCGCGAGGTCCTCGCCAACTATGAGCTCATCAGCGAGGAGGGCATCTCGGATGAGCACCACGACAAGATGCTTCGCTACCTTCGCTGGGTCGAGAAATACGCCGAAGAGCACCTCGGCTTCGCCGCCACGGGCAAGATCACCGTCATTTTCACGAAGGAACGCACCTTCCGCGATTACACGGGCGCCAACGCTCACATCAACGGCCTCTTCGACGGGCGAATCCACCTGCCGACGTTTCTGCCCGAAGAACAGGAGACGCTCTTCAAATCCGTCCTTCTTCACGAATACACTCATGCGGCGGCGCGGGAACTCTCGGCCGGCGCGTGTCCCAAATGGGTTGAGGAGGGCTTCACCGAATACGCTGAATCCACACTCGGACCGCGGGAGAACCCCACGCTGGGGCGCTACGTGGCCGCCCGGGGAGAGCTTCCCTATACATGGGACGCGATCGACAACATCTTCGACAACATTCTGACGGCAGAGCCCGTGAAGGTGGAGCTCGCCTACGCCCAGAGCTACGCCGCCGTCGCGGGGCTTTATGCGAATTATTCGAAGCGCCAGTTGAGAACTTTTCTGGAAAAAATCGGAAGGCTTCACGACGTCGAGAAGGCCCTGGACGGCGCGTTCGGGATTTCTTACGTCGGGCTCACGCGCCTGGCCTTAAGACACAGCGCGCCCGCGACGATCACCCCCAAAAAACATCCCAAGAAGCGCGGAGCCGCGACGCTCGTCAGTCAGCCGCCCAAACGGTGAGCCCAAAACCCATTCTTATCGTGAACGTCCGTAGGTCTTGTCATCCCGAATCCGAAGGGCGATGACGTATACAGTCAGAGTCCTGTCATTCACGTCGTAAAAAATCCGGTACCTGCCGACCTTGATTCGATACTGAGCCAATTGACCGAAGATGGGAATAGCACCCTGCAATTTGGGGTTTGGTGGAAACGGCTTGGGGTTCTCGGCGAGTTCCTCGACCTTGTACATGATTTCGTCCCGAACGGATTTCTGCGGGATCGCTTCCAGCGCGCGCCCGAATTCCTTCCCGATGCGCGGTGATGCAAAAACAACTTTGTAATTCAACTATATCCTTCTCCTGCTCAATGACTTCTTTCCTCTGATTTTTTTAAAAAGCTCCGCGACGGCCACGGGCTTGTCCCCGCGAGCGCTCGCATCACGTGACTCCCGAACCAAATCCAGAAGAGCCCTGTCCTGCAAATCCTCGATTTTGTCGAACAATTCCACGAGATCATCCAAAGACACGATTACCTTCGCGCGACTGGACTTCACTTCGATGATCACCGGTTCTTTTCGGGCCAGAACCCTCTTATAATCGCGCGTTAAGACCCGCGGACCGATGTGCTGCGCTTTGAGAAGATTGTTTGCCGTCAACATTTGTCACCTCCTGAGATTCAACGCCCCTGACTGACAAGACGAGTATGCCTGGTGGTCATACAATTGTCAACGTTTTGTCTGTCACTGGCAGGAGCGCCGCGACGCTCGTCAGTCAGCCGTCCAAACGGTGAGTGCGGCCGGCAACGTCAGCGAGAAGGCCCGCATCGTGTGAGGCGATGAGGCATGTTTGCGGGGTTTCGCGCAGCCATCGCGTGATCACCTCGCGATGCGCATCGTCGACACCCGCGGTGGGCTCGTCCAGAATCAGAAGCTCGGGATTCATCGCGAGAACTCCCGCCAGCGCAACGAGCTTCTTCTGTCCCCAGGAGAGTTTCGACGGCACCCGTTCGCGCAAGTCCAGAATCCCCAAAAGGCGCATCGCGTCCTCGGCCGTGTGCCGCGCCTCGTGGGCGCCCATCCCGAGATTCAGCGGCCCGAACGCCACGTCCTCCTCCACCGAAGGCGAGAACACCTGATCGTCCGGGTCCTGGAACAGAAACCCGATTTTCTTCCGCGCCTCGCGGAAGTCCGCCTCAGCGCGCATGACCCGGTCCCAAAGCACCACGTGTCCGGCCTCGGCCTTGAGAAGCCCCAAAAGAATCAGGAAGAACGTCGTCTTCCCCGAGCCGTTCGGCCCCGCGAGCGACACCTTCTCCCCCCGCTCCAGCGAGAAGTCGAGCCCCGCAAAAACCCGCGTCCCCTCCGGGTACCTGAAATGCACGTTCTTAAATTCCGCTATCGGCACAAGAAGAGCCCTCCCAACGCCATGATCATCACCGTCACCAGAACCGTATCCGCCCGCCGCCACCCGAAGTGCCTCACAAGCGGAAAATCCTCCCGGAACCCGCGAAGCACAAGCGCCCGGTACACCCGCTGGGACCGCTCGTAACTTCGCACAAAGAGCATCCCGATCCACCACCCCGTGACGCGCCAGGTACGCAGATCGAACCGCGCCACAAACGCGCGGGCCCGCATCGCGTTCCTCAGTTTGTCGCTCTCCGCATGGAGCACGCTCAGATACCGGTACATAAAGAAGAAGAGAAACAAGAGCTTCCTCGGCACCCTGAAATGCGCGAGCGCATGCGCCAGCGCAAAGAGCTCCGTCGTCCCGAGAATCGCCACCGTCAGAAGAAACACCGCATTGACCTTGAGCGTGATCAGAAGCACGAGCCGCAGGCCCTCGCCCGTGTCCGCGCCCCATACCGCGGTGAGCCAGAGAAGAAGGACGAAGGCATTCACCGCAGCCACACGCTTCAGAAGCGCTTCAAGCGAAGGACGCGCCGCCACCGCGAGAATCACGGCGAAGCCGAAGGCCAGCCACGCGACCGTCATGCGGCTCTGCAGCGCAATAAACACCGCCCAGAGCACAAAGACCGCCCACTTGCCGCGCGGATCGGCGCGATGAAGCGCCGTCCTTCCTACCGCGAAGTCTTCAAGGTGCATCGTCGGACCTTCCTGATTCCCCAAAAAACCGCCCAAATCATCGCGATCCCCAAAGCCGCTCTGAAGAATTCGCCGCCCGTGCGGGCAGGCCGCGCAGCGGAAGCTGGCGGATTCGGCGATGTCCGCGTGTCCGAAGAAGTTCGGGAAGAGGCTGCGTATGACGCAACGGAAGAGGCTTCGGCGGAAAGTCTCCAAACGGCCTTATGGCCCATTCCCGCTTCAAGCTCCACACGCAAATCCTTCGGCGGCACTCCGGCTAACTCAATGCTAAACCGTCCCTCACCGTCGGTCCGGCCTTCGGCGGCGAGCTTCCCGGTTTTTTCTTCGTACACCTTAACCGGGGCATCGATCGCGGGCTCTCCGCTGGCGTAATAACCTTCGCCCGTAAGCGCATCGCCTTCGTTCACGCAGAAGACGTTGACCCGGTGGGCGTGCGCCGTGCCCGAGAGAACCAGAAGCATCACCGCCAGAAGCGCCGCGTGTTTCAATTCAAAAATATCTCCGGTTTGACCTTTTTCAAAAACCGCACCACAAAGAACGTGACCGCGCCTTCGATGAAGGCCAGCGGCAGATGCGCCGCCAAGACCACTTGAGCGGTTTTGGCGAACGCCTCACCGCTGACAGCGAGCGATACCGCCAGACACACCGCGCTCACCAGAATCGCCACAAACCCCGCGCCAAACGCCGCCGCGGAACTGCGCCGGCCGTTCCCGCGCCGGATGGCGGGCCCAAAGAGGTAAGACACCGCGAGCGCCCCTGCCGCGATGTTGAACGTGTTGATGCCCAGAGTCGTCACGCCACCGAACCCGAAGAGCACAAACTGCAAAAAGAGCGCCACCCCGATCGCGCAGAAGGCCGCCCATCCCAGAAGAATTCCGACGAGGCCGTTTAGGACCAGATGCGCGCTCACCGGGCCGATCGGCAGATGAATGAGCGACGCCACAAAAAACGCGGATGAGAAGATGGCGGTTTTGACCATCTTTTCGTCTTTGAGATCCTTGAGCCCCAGCCCCAGCCCCGCCGCCGAGAGCACGATGCCCGCGCCGAGGACCGCCGGATGAAGCACGCCTTCGGAGATGTGCAGACTTTCCTCCTAGCCCATCGGCTCGGCCCGGATCCAGAGAACCGCGCCGATTTCTACGGACTTCGCCTCGCCCTCATAAGGGATCGTGGCTTCATCATCATTCAATGCCGCGAAGCCCCACCACCCGGCGCGCGGACAGGCATAACCAAAAACCCCTTCGGCGTCGGTGCGCACCACCTGCGTCACGAACACGGCCTTGGGCGCCTTGAGCGCGCCGTCGGTGTTGTAATACTCCACTTCGACATCGCAGTGAGGCGCGGGCTTGCCGTCGAGCTTCACAATGCCCCGGAAGACGTTTCCGGCATAAAAACCGTACGGCCGCGTCAGGGGGACGATTTCGGTCTTCAGCCCCACCTCCGAAGCCCAGGCGTCCTCCATCCCGTAGGCGTTCACGATCACCTTGGTGTAATGGATAATGTAGGCGTCTTCGGCGGGTTCGAAGTACGGTGCGGGCTGCATATAGAAGAGATGATCTCCGGGGCGGTCGATCTTGTACGTGGCGCGCCAGCTCTGGCGGTAAGTCTCGTCGGCGTAGAGCCGCGTGGGGTGGCTTTCCAGACTCCCCAGAAGATCGGTCCGCCTGCCCCGCGCCACAACCCCGAACGCTTCCGGCCCCGCCATCTCAAGCGCCTGTCCCTCGAACGGATGCGCGAACATCACCTCCAAATCAATCTGCGCTTCGTCTTGATCCTCGACCACATCCGTCGAAGGAATCACCATCCCAAAATGCGCCCCCGCCGGCACCGCCGCCAGTCCCATCAACCCCGCCACCAAGCAAATCCCAACAATCTTCTTCATTTTTCCTCCCGGGACAGGCTCACCCCACTTCGGGGGACTGTCCCAAAAAAGGTGGTGAGCCTGTCCCTGTGATAAGTTTCGCGCCTTGGAGCAATCAATAATTCATTTGACCGCGGAGGCCGTAGACCGTGATCGTCTTCGTGCCGTTGGCCGCATCATTACCGTAGGGGTCCCAGATCACCTGTAAATCGGGGCCCACCGTTAGATGTTCGTTCACACAAAAATTGTAATACACCTCAAGGTGCTTCTCGGAATCACCCCTAAGCGTGTTCACTTCCACGTAATCTTTCGACGGGTCCACCGCGCCAAACGCGACGCCGATGGCATCGCTTTCCCGTGACCAAAGGCTCCCGCTCACCTGGACGCCGGCGCTCCAGGAATGTTCCAGAGAAAAGCTTTCACCCTCGAGAACCACATCCGGGTCCTGCCACGCGTAACGCGCGAATACACCGACGGCATCCGTAATGTCCTGATCGATACTGACCCCGAAGCCGTAGCCCTCTTCTTTGGTGCGCTCCGTTCGACGCCAATCGGCATGGGGCCGGTCATTGGACCAGCCGAATACGCGGTAATTCCCGTCGCGGCCGCCGAATCCCGGCTTCCACGTAATCTGCCCGGCCACGAACATGTTGTCGAAGAAATCCTCGAAGTCGCTGTCCGCATCCATCGCCACGAATTCCGCATCCAGAAACTCCCACGGCTCGAGGCTCATCCGGACCCCGGCGGCGTTATCCGCGAATTCCACCGTCGGGGAATTCCGGAATATCCGGCCCAAAAACTGCCCCGCCTCGTCATTGGCGTAGGCGTTTGTATCGAGGTAAACGGTGGGGTCTATTTTGCCCACGGTGAGCGTGAGCGGCAGTACCTCGAAGTAGTGTTCATAATAAATTTCTGTCACACGCACGTTCTCGTCATTGTCCGCGTCGCGATTCACATTACTCAAAACAGCGAGCTCATCCTCGACGCCCGCGCCGCCGCCCGCCTCGAGATGCAAATACGCGTAGCCGTAATCCTCGAAGCTTTTGTCGATTTCGATATCGACCGAATAACTCGCGTCATTGACATCGTCATAAAGCCGGGCCTGATTATCCCCGTTGGCGTTGTCCGTGGCCTGCCAGATGCCCGTTGCTCCCGCGCCGACACCGATTCCGCCGAAGGAAACAACCTCGATCCCGTGTTCGTCGACGTGGACGTCTTTCGAGCGGACAAGCTCCTCTTTAAGAGACTTGAGCTCCGTTTCCAGAGCCGTAATCCTCGCCTCCAAATCCGCCCGCTCCGCACCGAACGCAGGCCCCTGCCAGCAAAGGGCGGCCATCAACACCAGTACGCCAAACCACCCGCTCTTAACAACGTTCATCACATCCCTCCGTTTTTTTCAAGGGGACAGGCTTAAGGGGTATTTTGGGACAGTCCCCATGATCATGAGTCCCCATGATCATGGTTAGTTCGCCGTGTTTGACGCCCTTCACGGCGATCAGGCGGTCGGCGAGATCGCGGAGGTTTTGGGCTTTGCCGGTCAGCGCGATCATCTCGAGGCAATTGTGGTGATCGAGATGGATGTGTTGGGAAGCGAGAATCTTCCCGGTGTAGTCGTGCTGAATGTGGGTCAGCTGCTCCAGGAGGCCGCGGCGGTGATGGTCGTAGACGAGCGTGACGCATCCGGCCACGGTCTGGTTGGCCTGCCACTGGGTCTCGACGAGGTTCTTCCGGATGAGGTGCCGGATCGCCTGCGACCGGTTCGGAAACCGGTGCCGCCGGACGATTTCGTCAAGCCGGTCCGCGAGTTCGTTCTCTATGGAAATACCGAATCTTTTGACTTTCATGGGTATCACGATTTTTATAATGGTATTACTCTTGGGAAAGCAAGTCAACCGGGATGAACGCGTCCTGCAAGAGTTCCGAGGCGGGTTACGACAGGTCGGGGATATTCAGCTCGTCGAGAGGAATCTCGGCGATGTGGGTCAGCTCCGCTTCAACAAAATCGCCGTTGGGATCGTAGTACAGCATCGCCCAGTATTCGACGTCGGACCACGCGGTCTGCCCGTCTTCAAAGAAGGCGAACTTTTCGGTCATGCTGCCGTCCGCAAGGGTCGTTCGGAGCACAAGGATGTATCCCGTCAAATCCGGCATGTCATAAGTCACGGTCTCAGAAGTGCCGATAGCGGTCGCAGGCGTCTTGGCCAGCGCATCATAGATGACCTGGATATAAAGATATTCGGTCTGATCGACCGGCACATAATAAACCGTCCACTCATTGTCGCCGGAAGCGTAGGAACTCGTGGGAGTCCAGGTGCTCAAATCAACGACCGGCATAACTGGAGGCGCGGGATCTTCGACGGGCGGAGCAGGATCCTCGACGGGCGGAGCAGGATCCTCGGCGGGCGGAGCAGGATCCTCGACGGGCGGAGCAGGATCCTCGGCGGGCGGAGCCGGGTCATCCGCGGGCGGCTCGGGATCCTCTACTTCCGGCGCATGATTCTTGGAGTGATACCGGTTCTCCCATTGATCATAGTCTGTTTTGGGATCACCCCGGTTGGCTCGTTTTTGATGCCGTTCCTTATCTTGATGTTTATCCTTGTGCTTGTCCTGATTTT
>JADGBA010000053.1 GCA_015231685.1 Candidatus Omnitrophota bacterium
GCTGCGATTCGCCAAGCTGGGCCGCATGACCGGGGAAGAGGTTAAGGGCATCCTCCCGATTGTTCAGGAACTAAGCGCTATCCTGGACTGATGTTTGTTTAGATCGCTTTTCCGCCGGTTTCATCCGTCCGGATGCGGATGCATTCATCCAGGGTTGTGATGAAGATTTTGCCGTCTCCGATGGCTCCGCCCCCGTGTTTGGCAGCTTTGAGAATGGCCTGACAGGCCACCTTGACGAATTCGTCGTTGCAGGCGATGTCGATCCGGACCTTGGGGATCAAGTTCGGCGTGATTCGTTGCCCCCGATAGAGGTCTTCCGTATTCTGCTGCCGGCCATGCCCGGTAACACGGCTGACCGTGATTCGGGTGATTTCGGCGTCAAAGAGGGCTTCGCGTACTTCATGCAATTTGTCCGGCTGAATAATGGCAGTGATCAGTTTCATTCGTGTGTCTCCCTGGTGCGAGGCTAGCCTCAGTTAAGATTCAACAATCCGTATCCGTGTTCCCCGTGAAGGCTGTGGTCCATGCCGACAAGCTCGGCATTGCGATCCAGCCGGAAGCCACCCATGAATTTATCAATCAGGATCGCCAGCACGAGCGCGACGCTGCCGGCATAGAGCGCGGTGATCGCGACGGCGGTGGCTTGAACGCCGAGTTGCTGAGCGGCGGTCCAGGCTCCTCCGGCAGCCGCGGCGGCATCCGCCATCCAGCTGGGTCGGATCAGGAATGACAGAAGCAGGGCGCCGGTGATTCCCGATACCCCGTGTATCCCAAAAACATCAAGGCTGTCATCGTAACCGAGCTTGTTCTTGAGAGCGATCGCATGAAAAGAAATAACAGAAGCCGCGATACCCAGAAGGATAGCCCCGTCTACCTGCACGACACCGGCGGCAGGTGTGATCGCGACGAGCCCGGCCAGAATCCCGCTGGCGATACCCAGGCTTGTGGCTTTGCCGTATTTGAGCGCTTCGATAATAATCCAGGTGAGCGCCCCTGAAGCGGCTGCCACCTGCGTCACGGTGAGCGCGCGCGCTGTGTCCAGACCGCTTGAGACAGAACTGCCCGCGTTGAAGCCGAACCAGCCCACCCACAGAAGCCCTGCGCCCATCATGGTCATCACCAGGTTGGACGGGTTCATGGCGGTTTTGGGATATCCGTGGCGGGCGCCCAGATAAAGGACGACGACGAGCGCGCTGATGCCCGAAGAGATATGCACGACGGTGCCGCCCGCGTAATCAATGGCTCCGGCGGCTCCGAGGTTGAAAAGGAAACCATCCGAGGCCCACACCCAGTGGCAAAGCGGAAAATACACAAACATCGTCCAAAGCAGTATAAAGATGCAGTAGGATCGGAACTTGACCCGCTCCGCGAATGCGCCGGCAATCAGGGCCGGTGTGATGATGGCGAATTTGCCCTGAAACATGGCGAATACGTACTCCGGGACGCCGGCCGGCAGGATGGAATTGTCGAGTCCCTTCAAAAAAAGAAACGAAGAATCCCAGCCGATCCAGCCGCCGAGGATATTGGGCCCGAAACTGAACGCATAACCGCAGACAGCCCAGAGGACACCGACCAGAGCCATGGCCACAAAGCTGTGCATCATGGTGCCGATCACATTCTTTGTACGCACAAGCCCGCCATAAAACATGGCCAGACCCGGAACCATCAATAGCACGAGCGCGGTGGATGTAAGCATCCATGCGGTGGCGCCGGAGTCAACAACGGGGGTTTCGGCGGCCATGACCGCGGGGGCTGAAAGCAAAGCCGTCACGAACAACAGCGTGCTTTTGAGCGAAAATTTATTCACTGGGGTGAATCCTCCTTCTTGAATGAACCGGGTGACGGCGGGATCATTTCCGCGCCTTTTGGAGTGATATTCTAGGGACTTATGTTACAACGATGTTAACTGCGCATTAACAAATTATTTTTCGTATTGACGCCAACCGTCAGTTTATCTAACCTAATCGGATATGAAACACGACCTTTTGCCCTATCGTTACTTTTTGTCCACGCCGGCAGAGAAGCAGTGGCGGCGCATCGGCGTTCGTCGCCGCGCGGGAGTGATCGCGCCGCTTTTTTCCCTGCACTCGTCCCGGAGCGCCGGCATCGGCGAATTGTCCGATTTAAAGCTTCTGGCGGATTGGTGCCGCCGGACGGGCCTGAGCATCATCCAGCTTTTGCCCTTACAGGACATGGGTTTTGAATTTCGTCCCTATGACGCAGACAGTTCCTTTGCGCTTGATCCGGTGTATTTATCGATGGGTGAGCTGATCGGTGTTTCCCGCAAAGCCGCCACTGCGGGATTGAAGGACTTAAAACGCCGATTTCAGACCGGAAGGTCCGAGGTGGATTACGCGATCAAGGGCGCCAAGCTGGAGCTTTTGTGGAAATTATTCAGCCGCTGCGCGTCCCCGGACGACCCGCGCTTCCAGACCTTCTGCGAGGAACAGGGCTATTGGCTGAACGATTATGCCCTCTATAAGGTTTTTCGGGATCGGTTTGCCGAGCGCCGTTGGGATTATTGGCCATTGGCGGTTCGCTCGCGGCAGGCCGCGACGCTCAAGCGGTTGGCGTCAGCCAATGCCGGCGCGGTGCGTTTTCAGAAGTGGTTGCAGTGGCAACTCTATGAGCAGATGCGGGAGGTCAAAAGTTACGTCAATCGTCAGGGTGTTTATCTTCTGGGGGATCTGCCGTTTTTGGTGTCCCGTCATAGTGCCGACGTGTGGGGCCTGAAGCAGTATTTTAAGCTGGATCTTTCCGCCGGAGCGCCGCCGGACAATTTTTTGGGCAAAGGTCAGCGGTGGGGAATGCCGCCATATCATTGGCGTCGCGTCGCGTCGGATGGCTATGAGTATCATCTCAGAAAGCTCCGGTACGCCCAGAATTTTTATGACCTTTTTCGCATTGATCACGCGGTGGCGATACCGGACTTTTCGCTCACCGAATCCAGACGCGCAAGCTTCAAAAACCGAACCACGAACTTCTGGACAATCTGCGCAATAAACCATCCGACCAACAAAATAATGATCACGCTGATAAGCATCGGCACAAAACTCGCCAACCTGCTGATCATCATGTCCACCGGCCCCAAAATGGCCTGCTGAAAATCCTGCATACTGCACCCCCCCTTTGTTTTAAAGATTTGACACACGAATTAATCTAAACTTATCAAAATATGACATTCTTGTCAAGTATTTATACCCATTGATGTCCCTTGCGAATTATGTGCCTGGGGTAAATAAAAAAAAGCGCCCAGCCTTTAGCCGGCGGGGCGCTTTTTGCCTTCATAGCCGATCCTGATGCTACCGTCGTTTGCCAAAAAGCCTCAAAAGAAGAATGAACAGATTAATGAAATCGAGGTACAACGTAAGGGCGCCCAGAATCGCGAGCTTCCCCGTCATTTCTTGAGAACCGGCGCCCGCGTGGCACATCGCCTTGAGCCTTTGGGTGTCGTACACGATCAGCCCGATAAAGATCCCGATTCCGATATACGTCGTGACCCAATAAATCGCCGGGCTCTTGAGGAAGATATTCACCAGGGACGCCAGGATAATGCCGATCAGCCCCATAAAGCAAATACTCCCCAGGGAAGAAAGGTCTTTTTTGGTCGTATAACCGTAGACGCTAAAGATAAGGAATGTCCCCGCCGTGATCACGAATGTCGACACCACGGAAGCGTAGGTATACATCACAAGTATGGCGGCAATGGTGACGCCGTTCAGCGCCGAAAAGGCGGTGAAACCCACGACCGCGCTGGTCAGCGACATGGTGGTCACGCGCGCGGAAAGCCAGAACACCAGGCCCAACTCACCCACAACCAGGAGGATCATCAGGATTGGGTTGCCAAAAACAACCCTCATGAGACCCGGGCTCGCCAGTAAAGCAAAAGCCGATAAGGCCGAAACAAACAAACCCGTCGCCATCCACCGGTACACCCCTGCAAAGAAACTCGATTCCACTTCGGCGGGAACCGAAGAAGCCCTCATATACTGATCCATCAAACTCCCTCCGCGCTACTTTGTTTTTGTTCCAGCGTGCGGGTTCATTATATCACCAGACGCCGGCGCCGCGCCACGTTCCAAATCCAGAAGCCGCCTTTTAAGCCCCGCCCCCCAGGCATAACCTCCCATGGCACGTTTTCCGACCACCCGGTGACAGGGAATCAGAAGAGGAAGACGGTTTGAGGCGGCAGCGCGGGCAACGGCCCGCGCGGCCCGGGGCTGTCCGATTTCCCGGGCAAGCGCGGAGTACGTCAGCGTCTGCCCATAAGGGATTTGTGCGATACGGCGCCAAACGCGCTGTTGGAACGGTGTCCCCTTCTGCCGTGGACTACCCTTCCTCATAACGGGCACACCACAAATTCAACTTCACATACAGAAGCTCCGCGAAGGTCTTCATCGCGTCATGCAAAGGCCTCAGGCGGCTGCCGGGGGCATTGTACCAACTCACCGGAACTTCGCGGATCTTGTAATCCCTCAATTTGGCCACCGCCAGGGCTTCCATATCAAAACCCCACCCGTCAATTTTGGAACGCGAAAAGATATCCCTGGCCGCGTCCTGCCGGAATAATTTGAAGCCGCACTGAGTGTCCTTGATCCCGTCGATGATAAAGGAACGAATGAGCAGATTCCCCACGCGTCCGATCAATATCCGGAACCGGCTCTGTCGGATCCGGACCCGACTGTCCCTGAGGTACCTCGATCCGATGACCACCGCAGCGTCGTCCAACGCCGCGACACGCAAGAGACGGGTGACTTCCTCAATCGGGGTCGAGCCGTCGGCGTCCGTCAGAAGCACCCATCGGCCCTGCGTCCCGAGTATCCCTTTGCGGGCCGCGCGGCCTTTGCCCCGGTGTTTTCCTGTCGTGGATACCCGCAAATTCGGAATCTTCGAGGATAAGCTCCGGACGAGGTCGACGGTTCCGTCCGTGCTCCCGTCGTCAGAAACCAGGATCTCCGATTCCATCCGCTGTTCAGAAAGGTAACGGTGAATCTCACGGAGCGTCGCTTCGATTCGGCGACTCTCATTGAATGCCGGAACCACCACGGACAATTCGAACGGCAACGATTCGGGCATGGGATGCCGGGGGGAGCGAATCTTGAACGTCCAGTACTTGTTGACCAAAAAATTCCAGCTCAGCACCACCGCTGACGTGATGAGCTTGGCCCAGATATACCAGAGACCCGCCGAGACAAGCGTCCACATACAGAGGTTCGTGAGCGCCAGTCCGCCCAGGGCCACCAGAAAGAACTTGATGAAGAGTTTGCGGATATTCGTGGATCTGTTCCGGAAGGTCCAGACCTTGTTCCAAAAGAAGTTGTTGATGACCGAAAAAAGAAAAGAGGCACTGGTCGCGGTCAAAACCGGCCAGCCCGCGTATTCCACCAGCGCGTACAACGTCCCGACATCGATGAGCGTGCCGGAAACGCCGACCAGACAATACTTGACGAAGGGTTTGAAACGCTTGAGCCAATTCAAGGATTAAACCCGGCGCCCTTCACAATACCGTACATCTTCCGCGGGAAGCCCGTCTTCACTGAAATACCGCGTCACACCATGGCGGACACCGTCCGCAAACTGGGCGATGGCCCGGATGCGCCCGTTCAAATAAAAAAGAATCGCCTCACCCTCCAGCTTCCCGTCCTCGTAATTCCATTCGGCCCTGACCGAACCGTCCTCAAAATAATCCACCGCCCGGCCTGATTCCCGGTTTCGCCTGAAACGCACAAGCCTTCTAAGAGTACCGTTCTCGTAATAAAAACGGCCGGGTCCTTCAAGCGCGTCCTTCGAATATCGCAGTTCGGACTCCACGCTCCCGCTATCATAGTAGGTCCGAAAAACACCCTCAAGCCGGCCGTCTACAAAGGGGCTTTCGCCCTTGAGATGTCCGTCGGGGTAATAGCTGCGGGTCAGTCCGTGCTGTTTGCCGTCGACGTAACGGCGTTCCCATTCGACGGAACCCTGATCGTGGTAGGTCGTCATAATCCCCACAGAATCCGCGGACGCCGGACTCAAAAACAGAAGCGCAGCAAATCCGGTCGCCACGGCGTCCCGGACCGCGGTCACGCCGTCTCCCGGCCGTTCAGCACCTCAATCAGCGCGTGAAGACGTTGATATTTTTCCCGGTCAAAGCGAAACACCAACCGTTCCAGGGACGGGTCTTTGTCGTCATCTTCGGAGAAATCTTTCATCCTCTCAAAAGTCCCTTCCTTAAGAATGTCCCCGAAACGGCCATGCAATCGTTTCAGTTCCGGGGCGGACAGACGCCGCCTCAAACGGATCAGGTAACGGTCGCGCAGGAATCTGGAGGAATGATAGTTGGAATAAAAACCGGTCAGCTCGCCAACAGCAGTCCCGACATCCTGAGTGTGACGCACCAGCTCCAAATCCCCCACGGAGATCTGCCCCCCGTCCTCCATGGTACTTTTGAGTGTTTCCAGAATGGACTTCCAGTACCGGCTCTTGGGGTGGTCCACAAGAACAATCGGCCGGGGTTTGGCCTTCCCGGTCTGCACCAGTGTCAGCGACTCAAACCACTCGTCAAACGTCCCGAACCCTCCCGGAAAAAGTACCGTTGCCGCGGATTCTTTGAGGAACATGAGCTTGCGAGTAAAAAAATACTTAAAATTCATCAGCTTCTTGTTGTCACGTATGACCGGATTCGCCGATTGTTCGAACGGCAGGGCGATATTCAGCCCGAAGCTCGAGCGGGCTCCGGCGCCGACCATGGCGGCTTCCATAATCCCGCTGGCGCCGCCCGTAATCACCATCCATCCTTTGCGGGCGAGTTCGCGTCCGAAGGCTTTGGCCATCCGGTAATCCGGATGGCGCGGGGACGTTCTTGCGGAGCCGAACACCGCGGCTTTGGGAACCTTGTAATATTCCTTAAAGATGCGAAACGCGTGCCGCAACTCCTTGAATGCGGTATTCAGCAGTCTAAGTTCAACAATATCAAAACGCGCTTCACGAATCTTCTCCAGGCTCCAAAGCAGGTCCTGATAAATCCGCTGCTCGGGACTCCCGTCATGTTCGCCACGAAGGATTCCCAGAAGGTCCTTTTCGATCGCGTCCAGATTTTTGTGAAGGGGCCGCCGCTCTGCCATCAGAAATTAAACCGAACCTCTTCCCGGCTCCGAAGAACGGACAAAGCGTTCGATCTCTGCTTTATCCGCGTCGGAGAGCGAAGTGAAGAGAAGGCCCGCGTAATGCAGGCCCGAAAAGGGCGCCGGCTCATAACGCACCACCTGAGCGAGTTGGTGGATTTCGTGTCCGTCCGGACGCAATTTGAAGCGAATGTCCAAAAGCGTCTTGACCGTAAATTTCTCTGAGGTCCGGATCAGCATGCCCGACGCCGAAAAATTCACAGTCGAAGCAACACATTCGTTCTCCGCAAAATCCCCCAGATCATTTTGCGGATCAATCCGCCGATAGCGGATCAGGATCGTCTCGTAGGACCGCGGATGGCGCCGAGGGCCGGATGCGTTCGCGTCAGGCATCATACTTATGTCCGAATCTCCAAAACAGTCTCATGCCGTCCAGTATAAAGAGAAGCTCCTGTCGTGGCAAGAAGGGTGGACTTCAACGTCCGGCCTCACGATTCAACGCGGCGATTTGCCGGTTGGACGGAAGCGTCATCATTGACTCCAGAGAAACCGGAGAAACCCACGACCAATTGTTTGAACTCACGGTTCCCGGCCGGTTCACCGGTGTGGACGAGGAACGGATAAACCGCGGCGCTTCAAGAGCCATCCAGTCGTGAATCAGCTGAATACTGAAGATGGATGACGCGGAATGGATCTTACGAAGCACCGCTTCCGCGACTCGCGCGGGACGAGCGGACTCGCCCGGCTTCAAACGCAGGTAGCGGCGAAACACGCCGGCTTCATCCGATTTCAGGGAGGTCCACCAGGATAAAACAGGCGACATATCATGTGTTGAAGCTGTCGCGATCGAGCAGTGCCGGTATTCTTCGGGTTCACAGATCCGTATCCGGCCGCCGGTTCGCGATGACATCCAGCGCTGAATCTCGGTTCCCGGAATCCCGTAACGCCTCAGTGTTTTTCCTGAGCAGGCCGGAACCACACCCAAATCCTCCGCGCACGGCAGCATATCGGTTCCCTCGACCGTCGCCGTGAGAATGACGCTCCCGTGATGCTCCCAAAACGCCTCTTGGGGAGGGTCAAAAACACCGTTTTTTCCCCCATTCCTCGTTGGTTCCGCCGAGCGACTTGGCCAGATCCGGAACATCC
>JADGBA010000054.1:0-2397 GCA_015231685.1 Candidatus Omnitrophota bacterium
CTGGACGGCACCAACGGCTTCAAGATCAGCCGCTCGTTGGATTCGCGGGGGGTGGATGCGTTCTATTTTATTGAGCTGGACTGGAATGGAGATGGGCTGGAGGATCATCTGTTTCTCGGGATGGGCGACTCGGTCTGGGGCAACGTGACGCAAGACCTGTTTGTGCTCTACGGCGGGCAGAATTACGAAGCGGAAGTGGATCTGGATAATCTCAGCGCATCCGAAGGTTGTTGGATACCGCCCGTACGGAGTCCCGGCGGAACGGTGCTGCAGCGCAGCGTTTCGATCCTTGGGGATATCAACGGAGACGGAGCGGAAGATATGATGGTGATGTTTCAGGATTCCGGTTCAGCCGCATCCGATCCGCTCAAGACGATGGTGCTTTTTGGAGGTGCGGACCTTCCGGCGGTCCTCAATC
The DNA here is from genome assembly GCA_015231685.1 of Candidatus Omnitrophota bacterium. Classification (GTDB taxonomy): domain Bacteria; phylum Omnitrophota; class Gorgyraeia; order 2-02-FULL-51-18; family JAGOUK01; genus JADGBA01. The sequence continues at coordinate 419 of JADGBA010000054.1, forward strand.
TGGAGGGTCTTGAACTCGACGGCAGTAACGGTTTTTGGGTGACGGGTCTGGCGGGACCCGCCAATTCGGGACTCGGCAACGATCGCGGCAGGGACTTTAACGGCGACGGGATCGCGGATATCATCATCGAAGCTCAGGCTGCGGCCGGGAGCGCCGGTAACTCGGACTCATTTGTGATTTATGGAAGCGGAACGGGAGTCGATTCCGTTGTCGATGTGTCGGATTTGAAAGGAATTCGGGGATACCGTGTGGTCAGTCCGCCGTCAGAGACGGGCGGCACCAAAGGGGCCGCGGACACGGATCTCAGCGGTGACGGAGTGCTGGATATGGGCATGATTTATGCGGACGGGGCAATGCAGAGTTCGGAATTCTATCTGGCTTACGGCCGGATGGCGGGACAAGCTCCCGAATTGCGAGCGGATACGCTCGGAGACAGGACAACCCACGAATATGACCGGGAAGGGAATGAAGTCCGGCGCATCGAGCCCGACGGCACGATCAACGAATACGATTCGGAGCACCGTCTGAGCGGGCAGACGTTGTTGAACGGCGATGTCTACACCTATTACGTGTCCGGAGAATTCACGGGCCGGGCGATGAGCTTCCGAGCGTTCGGGAGCGATGTCGTGGAATACTATGAGTATCATTCCGGCACCGGCAATCTCTATGGGCTGCTGAAACTCGATGGACAGGGCAACTACATCGAGCAGAACTATTATCGCGATGAGCAGTTCTACGGGACGTGGCCGGAAGTCACGGTGACCGGCAGGATCGAATTCCATCATGAGGCGGGGAATGAGCGTACGTGGAGGTACTGCGAATATTTCGGGGACGAGACGCCGGACTATTTACTCGACGATACCGACATCCTGAGAGCGGTGGAGGTGGATCTGCCGGCTTATTCCGGTCAAAGCATCCGGCATGAATATGACCGCGATGGCCGTTCGGTGCACAACACGATTCCCGGAATGGGGCCGGTGAAGGGCTTCGATTCCACCATCGATTACTACGCGTCGGGCAATATGCGGTCCGTTATCTACAAGGATCTGAACGGCACATACCTTTCCACGAAGACCTTTGTGGATGAGGATTTCTTCGGCGGCGGCAACGGACGCGTGTTCTCACATGAACGCGCGGACGGCTCCTACGACACGTTCGAGTATTACGTTGCCTGGAGCGTAACAGCCAGGATCCACCGGCGTTATGACGCAGCCGGTCAACTCATCGATGCCCGCAAATACGACACGCAGGGCAATGAGGGCTCCTTTGTGGATTCTCTCTCGGCCGCGCCGATCATTCAGAGCGTCGATATCTTCGGCGCTTCGGGGTATTTTGAGATGATGACCGAGAAGGATATGGAATTATCGGTCACGACACCCGAAGCCAATTTCGAATCGAGGCAGCCTACGCTGACTGTGTCATAATATCCCCATGTGCCAGCTCCTGGGGATGAACTGCAACGTTCCGACGGATATCTGCTTCTCTTTCAGGGGATTCTGCGCGCGCGGAGGGAAGACTGACCAGCACGCCGACGGGTGGGGCGTGGCCTTCTTCGAAGGGGCCGGTTGCCGGCTTTTTATCGATGACAAGCCCTCGGCTGACTCGCCCATCGCCGAACTCGTTCAGAAATACCCGATCAAATCCACGCATGTCATCGCCCATATCCGCAAGGCCTCCGTCGGCCGGGTGTCGCTCGAGAACTGCCACCCTTTCCAGCGGACGCTCTGGGGGCGCTACTGGGTCTTTGCCCATAACGGGGATGTGCCGGAGGTGACACTCGACCCGGACGCGGTCTATCAGCCGGTGGGGCAGACCGATTCCGAAAGGGCGTTCTGCCGCATCTTGAGCGAATGTCATGCGGCGTTTCCGCGGGGCAAGCCTTCCGCGGAGGAGCTTCATTGCAGGCTCAAGGCGGTTACGGAATCTGTGGCCGCGGCGGGGAGATTCAATTACATCCTGTCGGACGGGCAGAGGTTTTT
>JADGBA010000054.1:2427-4435 GCA_015231685.1 Candidatus Omnitrophota bacterium
TCAGGCGCCCTTTGCCAGTGCGCACCTTATCGATGATGATCTGACCGTCGACTTCCGGGAACTCACCGGCGCCGAGGACCGTGTCGCCATGATTGCGACTACGCCGCTCACGGACAATGAGACTTGGATTCCCATCCGCCCGGGGCAGCTTCTGGCCTTCGAAAACGGCCGGCCTTATTCCGGTTTCTGAGCCCGACGGGCTTGCTCATTTTTTGGGCTCATTTTCTGAATTGTGGAGATTGTGGATCTTGGCTAAAATGGACCTAAAGGAGTTTTTCAATGAAACAACGGATTTATAAGATCATGGGTATGGCGGCAATCGTTGCGGCGGGTCTGGCCGGTCCGGTGTCGGCCGAGGAAGTGACCTTCGCGATGCTTCCGCAAATGTCGGACGAGGCGACACGCGTGTGCTGGGAGGGTATTCTCAAACATGTTGAGCAGGAATCAGGCATTCAAATCCGCCAGGTATTCCCAAAAAATTTTGATGAGCATGTCCGTTTGTGCCGGGAGGGTCGGATTGATTTCGCTTATTCCAACCCGTTCACGTATGTGCAGATGGTGCCCGCCCATCGGACTGGCGTCGAGGGGCACCGGGCCCTGGCCGTTGCCGTTCAGGAGCACGGGAAGACGTTTTATGGAGAAGTGATTGTCCGATCCGATGACAGCTCAATCCGTACTGTGAGGGACCTCAAAGGCAAAAAAGGCTGGATCGTGGGCTTCAAATCGGCCGGGGGGTATTTATTCCAGCGAGGGTTGGCGCTTTCAAACGGCATCGACCTGGAGGAGGACTGCTTTTTGACCGAATCGCCCGGCAACAAACAGGAGGGGGTAATCGAAGCGGTTGGCAGCGGGAAGGCGGATTTCGGGTGTGTGCGCGAGGGGATGCGGCAGAAGTTCGCCGGCCAAATCGACGTTTCCGGGGTCCGGGTCCTGGCCAAAACGGCGCGGTATCCGGGCTGGGTGATGTCAGCGCGCCGGGATGTGGATGCAAACACGAGGGGCCGGATCGAAGAAGCGTTTCTCAGCCTGCCGCCAGATATGCTCACGGAAGCGCGGTTGCCGGGAGGAGTTCAGAGCTTTGCGCCGGCGGCGGACAGAGACTTTGATGAAGTCCGTGACCTGGCGTCGATGCTGGGTATGGGGTATTGACGGGAACGGAGTTTTTTTTGGGTATTGTTTTTCAGGCCGGTCCTGATATACCTGTTGCTCAAACCCGGGCGATTCATTAAACTATCGGCATGTCCCTCAGGATCAGTGTGGAGCCCAAGTCGGATAGCGCCTGGTGTATGGAACTGGCAGGCCAGATGGACCATGATTCCGCGGGGGAGTTTGAGGGCTACGCGCAGGACCTCTTGCTGCATCAGCCCAAGAGGGTGCTGATCGATCTCTCCAAGCTCGATTACATTTCTAGCGCCGGCATCGGCGTTCTTTTTCAGTTCCAGAAGGAAGTTCAAAGCCGCGGCGGGATTCTTACGCTCTTCAATCCCCAGACCCAGATTCGCAGCATTCTCGAAGCTGTCAGGGCCTTCCCTTTGAAGAATATCTTCTACGATGAAAGCGATGCGGATGAGCTTCTCAAGATGCTTCAGGAGATGGGTAAGACCTATCCCGAAGAAAACGACGGCCCGAATTCCCTTCTGTCCTGAACGGTCGCCAGATTCGGGTCCGCGGCCGGCCAAACCATGATTGAAGACGCTTCTTCCAACCCCATTTACCCGGAAGACCCCTCCCAGAAACTCCTCCGGGAGAGCGAAACCCGTTATCGGCTTCTCTTCGAAAATATGCCCAGCGGCGTGGCTGTGTATGACGCGGTGAATGACGGAGAGGATTTTGTTTTCCGGGCGTTCAATGCCAAGGCGGAGCGGATCGAGAAGATCAAACGCGATGAAGTGATCGGCCGGCGCGTTACCGAGGTGTTTCCGGGCGTCAAGGAATTCGGTATTTTCGATGTCTTCAAGCGTGTGCATCTGACTGGACAGTTGGAGTATTTCCCGGACCGGCTATACAA
>JADGBA010000054.1:4539-6088 GCA_015231685.1 Candidatus Omnitrophota bacterium
CGCCGAGGAAGTCCTGCGCCGGAGTGAAGAAAAATACCGTACGCTGGTCCAGAACATTCCGCAGGGGATTTTTTTGAAGGATGTGAATTCCGTCTATGTTTCCTGCAATCCCCACTTCGCTCAAATTATGAAACTCCGGACGGAAGAGGAGGTACGCGGCAAGACGGATTATGATTTTTTTGAGAAGGACGTGGCGGACAAATACCGGGCGGATGACCGCAGGGTGATCGAGCGGGGGGAAGCGGCGGAGATTGAGGAGCAATTTGTCCGTGAAGGCAACATCCGTTATATGCACACGACTAAGAGTCCGGTCCGGGACGCGGTGGGAGCGGTGATGGGGCTTCTTGGCATCTCTTGGGACATCACGGAACGCAAGCGTATGGAGGATGAAATCCGCCGGTCGAAGGAAAAGGAAGAGAAGATCTCGAAGGCCAAGACACAGTTTCTCATGAACCTTTCGCATGACATCCGGACTCCCATGAACGCCATCATGGGCTTCAGCACGCTCATCGCCAAATCCAAACTTACGTCCAAACAAAGGGAATACATCGAGATCGCCATCAAAAGCGCCGAGAGCCTTCGGATGCTGATTGAGGATATTCTGGACGCTTCGAAGATCGAGGCAGGCGAGGTCAGTCTGCGGGAGGTCGGGTTTTCTTTGGCGGATCTTCTGGAGGAAGTCCGCCGGACGACGGAACTCGAGGCCGGGGAAAAGGGACTCAACGTCTTTTTGGTGACTGAAGGAGAGATTCCTGAAGGGGTGCTGGGTGATCCCGTGCGCCTGAGGCAGATTCTCGAGAATCTGCTTAACAACGCGGTCAAGTACACCCTGAAGGGGTCCGTCAGGCTGAAGGCGTCGCTGACCGAGTTGCCGGATAATGCGGTCGAAGCCGAGTTCAGTGTCAAGGATACAGGAATCGGAATATCCGCGGATGTGATTGATCAGATTTTTGATCCTTTTGTGAGGTTTGATGATACGCCTCGTGAAGAGGGGCATTCCGAGGGATCCGGTCTGGGGTTGAATATTGTGAAGATTCTGGCCCGCATCATGGGCGGTGAGGTGATGGTGAGGTCTGAGGTGGGCCGGGGTTCCGAGTTCACGGTCAGGCTAAGGCTCAAGAAGGCGGAGCCCGGTTCCGCGGCACCGGAAGAGGTCCCGGTCCCGCCGCAGGATCAAGGGCCGTTACCCAAAGCCGCCGAGATTCTCGTGGTGGAAGACGACGAGATCAATCGTTATTTGATGGAGCAGATTTTTGAGACCACCCCGCATGCCATCACCTTTGCGTGCGAAGGCAAGGAAGCCATTGAGATATTGCGCAGGCGTTCCTTTGACCTCGTCCTGATGGATTTGAGGATGCCGGGCCTGGACGGTTTTGAGACGACCCAGATCATCCGGAAGGAAATCGGATCCAAGGTCCCCATCGTCGCGCTGACGGCTCATGCCATGGAGCCGGTGCGGGCGCAGTGCCTTGAGGCGGGAATGAATGATTATCTGGCCAAGCCCGTCCGTCTGGAAGAGCTTCATGCCATGATGCGTAAGTATGTGCGG
>JADGBA010000054.1:6188-8157 GCA_015231685.1 Candidatus Omnitrophota bacterium
TGTGTGCGGTGTTGTCCGTCTGGACCGCCGCGCACGCCCTCTCAGGCACTCAGGCGTCTGCCGCTGAAGAAGTTCCGGCTTCCGTTGAAGTGGGCCGCTGGGACCTCCTGCGTTATGCCGGGCAGATGGGCGCTTCGATGACGCAGAGTTTTTTTGGGGCGAATCCGCCGGACTGGATCCGCCGCCTGCATTACGGATTGCAGATTCAGGAGGATTTGAAACCGGGATATTTTGTGGAGACGGTCGCCCCCCTTTATCACGACCCGGAATTCAACGACACCGTGTTTGTGCAGCCGCGTGCGGGGTATGACGGCACGGATAACGATCTGTACAACCTGGGGCTCGGGTGGCGGCGGTATTCTCCGGACTTGGACGCGCTTCTGGGTGTGAACTTCTTCGGGGATTACCAGCGCGATCCGGGATACGGCCGCGCGGGTGTCGGCGGTGAGATTTTGGGGTCCTGGTACGATGTCAGGGTCAACGGGTATTTCCGGGTGGGGCCCGCCCGGCGCGTCGAAGAGAATGAGTATGCGGTGATTTATGAACAGGCGGTGAGCGGTATGGACGCGGAATTCGGCATGGCGGTGCCGTATATGCCCTGGGCCAAGGTGTATGGGGGCGGACAGTTTTATGACTTCAAGAAGGATTCCAATCTGTACGGCTGGCACGGACGGTTGGAACTTAAACCCGCGCCGTATGTGGTTATGAATCTTTCGATCAACGACGACAACATGTCGGATAATATTGAGTGGCGGTTTGATGTGCGCATGAATTTGGACTTCGAGGAGCCGGTGCCGGCGTTCCGGATTTTCTCCGGTGAGGCGTTCCCTCAAACTGAGTCGGACCCGCGGGAGCGTGCCCTGGAACGGGTGGAACGGGAAAACCGGATTCTGAAGGAACGCTACGCGAAGAGCAAGACGACCGGATTCACCTTCGGTGTGGGGAAGGCCTGATGAGGCGATTCGTGCTCCTGTGGATGGTGGTGATGATGGCTTTCGTTTCTTGTCGCGGTGTGTTCGCAGCGACCGCCGAGCCGGACAATTACCGCATCACGCTGAAGAAGGTGGAGGCCCGGGTTGTCGGCGGGGGATATGCGACAATCCTTGAGGGGAGTCAGTCCTTCGATATTGCCAGCGCTGATGCGTCGGGAAGCGTCGCCGGGTATTTTGGCCAGGCCGTCGAGATTCCGGACGGTACTTATGATGCGCTTCGTGTTACCTTGAGCGCGACGATCAACATGACCGGAACTCTCGTGCAGGATGCCGGAATCAATACAGGGTCGACGTTCCACACCGGCTGCGGAAGGGACAATGGCGGCGCCTGCGTGGCCGCCACGGCCACCGATTACCTCATGACCAACGCGCTTGTTGCGGCCTTCGGCGGCGCCCTTCCGGCGGGAATGACAATCGATGACGCCAACGCCGAGATTGTCATCGTTCAGACCGGAGTAAACTTCAGCGTCGCTGAAGGGCAGGGCGCGGCGTATACGATTTTTTTTGATACCTCGACTGCCATGGGCATCGAGGCGGATAACACGATGCATCCGGAAGTGCCCTCCTTCACGCTTTCCCGCTCCTGACGCTTGCCCGGCTTTTGTTAACGGTTTAATTAAGATAATTTAGTTTTGAGTATCTTGAATACCGCCTTGACATCGTGTAGGTTCGAAGTAGGAGGAAAAAAGGAGATGCGTAAGGTGGTAGTGGCGGTTTTCATGGTGTTCGCGTTCGTCGGAGCGTGCGGAGCCAATGCATGGGGCTCCTCCGGGCGCATGTTCGGCGAAAAGGCCCAGAACGGACCTTCGAAGTATTTTTCCATTCCCAAAGCGGCTCCCGCGAAGGCTGAGTCCCAAAAGCACGAGGAGAAAAATCTCGGAAAGGCGCTGGGGCACCTCAAGCACGCGGTCGAGAAGGCGCACGAAACACTCAGGGCGGTCAAAAAGGCAATCAAAGATTTGTTTAAGGGGAAGGAC
>JADGBA010000055.1 GCA_015231685.1 Candidatus Omnitrophota bacterium
AGATTGAGAAGAATCGACAAATCATGCGGCGCAAGGTCCCAGATCACGTTGGTGTCGTCCCGGAAGATCCCCAGATTGACCCGCGTGGAATCGAAGTACCTCGGCTCACCCAGCTCTTCAAAATGTTCCTTCAGGCACTTCCCCGCGCCGGAATAGACGAAGATGTGGTCGACGAGGATCTTGAGGCCGCGTTTGTCGGCCAGGCGCACGAGCGCTTCGGCTTCACGCGCCGACGCGGTCATGGGTTTTTCGATAAGGACGTGCTTGCCGTGTTCCAGTGCGGCGCGGGCCAGGGCGTAATGGGTCTTCAGGGGAGTGGCGATGGCGACAGCCTCAATCTTGGCGGAGCGAATCAGTGCCAGAGGATCGCGTATTGTTTGGACAGCGGGATAACGGCTTTTGAGTTTTTTGAGGCGCTCGGGCTGAAGATCAGCGATCATGACGAGATCCGTTTCTTCGCACTCCGAGAAGTTCCGGACCAGGTTGGGTCCCCAATATCCGTAGCCGATGACCCCGACTTGCAAGGCTTTCTTACTCATCGTGGTGATTATATCACTAACGGGCCTGTGCTATCATATCGGTATGCCATCTCCCCAAAAAACCGCTCTGGTCACCGGCGGGGCCGGCTTCATCGGCTCTCATCTTGTGGATGAACTCGTCCGCCGGCGCTACCGCGTCCGCGTGCTGGACAACCTTTGCAACGGCAAAAGGGAGAATCTCCGCATTGACGCCGCCGAGGCCCGGGTGGAATTCATCAAGGGCGACGTAACCCGCCCCGCGGATTTGGACCGTGCGATGGAGGGCGCGCGCACAGTGTTTCATCTGGCGTGTCTGGGCGTACGGCATTCGCTGGCGCATCCGGAAGAAAACCATCACGTCAACGCCCTCGGCACCCTTCGGACCCTCGAAGCCGCCCGGCGGCACAAGGTCCGGCGGTTCGTGTACTGTTCTTCTTCCGAGGTCTACGGCACCGCGCGGACCACACCGATGAAGGAAGAGCACCCGACGCACCCCTGCACGGTCTACGGCGCGGGTAAACTGGCCGGTGAATCTTACGCGCGCGCCTTCTTCCTCTCTTACGGGCTCCCGGCCGTGATCATCCGCCCCTTCAATACGTACGGCCCCCGGTCCCACCATGAAGGCGACGCGGGCGAGATGATCCCCAAATCCATTGTCCGGACCCTGGCCGGCGAAGACATCGTGATCTTTGGGGACGGGTCACAGACGCGCGACTTCACCTACGTGACCGACTCCGCGCGGGGGCTCGCGATGGCGGCGGCCGACGAACGGCTTGTGGGAAAAACATTCAACCTCGGAACCGGACGGTCTTATACCATCCTTCAAATCGCGCGGATGGTGCGCGACGCGGCCCTGAAGCCCCGCCACCCGATTCTGCTGACGCCCGGCCGTCCGGGGGATGTGCTGGCGCTGGAGGCGGATGCCGCAAGATTCAAGCGCGCCACCGGATGGCGGCCCCGGGTGGGATTTGCGGATGGATTACGTCAGACGGTGGATTTTTTTGCCGGCCACCCGCTGGGTATCCGGGAGCTCGCCGGACAACAAAAAGCCCGGAACTGGTAGATTCCGGGCTTTTTTGCTTGTGGCTGTTTTTGTCTTATCCGGCGCGCTTCTGCCGTAAATACGGTCTCTACGCCCTTTCGTAAAACGCCCTGACGGCGCCGGCGACGGCTTCGACATCCGCCGGGGTCATCTCGTAATACATCGGCAGCCTCAACAGCCGACGGCTGATCTCATCCGTCACCCGCATCGAACCGGAGACCCTCGCGTACTTGAGCCCCGCCGGCGAGGAATGCAGCGGCACGTAATGAAACACCGCATGGATGCCGCGCCTTTTGAGAAATGCGATCAGGGCTGTGCGCTCCTCCAACGAGCGCGTCAGGATATAGAACATATGCCCATTGCTTTGATCGGTCGCGTCCGTGTCCCGTAACTCGATCCGGCCCTCGCGGGCCAGGGGTGAGAGCGCCCGGACATACCGTTTGTGGATCGCGCGTCTTTTGTGGATGATCTTCGCGGCGTGCTGAAACTGGCCGTATAGGAAGGCCGCGATCAATTCGCCGGGCAGATAGGACGAGCCGACATCCACCCAGGTGTACTTGTCCGTCTCCCCGCGAAGGAATTTGCTCCGGTCGGTTCCCTTCTCCCAGATGATTTCGGCCTTTTCGATCATCGCCGGTTCATTCAAGATCAGGGCGCCGCCCTCGCCGCTAATGATGTTCTTCGTTTCATGAAAACTGATGCATCCGGCGTGGCCGATCGTTCCCAGAAACCTTCCGCGGTGCGAGGACGAAAGGCCCTGGGCGGCGTCTTCAATCACCCGCAATCCGTGCTTCCTGGCAACGGCCATGATGGGACCCATAGCGCAGGGGTATCCCGCATAGTGCACCGGCACAATCGCCCGGGTCCGCGGGGTGATGGCTTTTTCCAGAAGTGTTTCGTCCATGTTCAGGGAATCCTTCCGGATATCCACAAACACCGGAACGGCCCCCCGGAGCACACACGCATTGGCCGTGGACACAAATGTGAATGACGGCATGATCACCTCGTCCCCGGGCCCCAGCCCAAAAAGAACCACGGCCATCTCGAGGGCCGCGGTGCCTGAAGTCGTCAGAAACGCCTTCCTGCACCGGAGGTGCTTCTCCAACCACGCGTGACAGGCGCGGGTGTAAGGGCCCGCACCCGCAAGATGCGCATACCGCGTAACGGCACGACGGATATGAGAAAGTTCCTTCCCGACGATGAAAGGTTTGTTGAAAGGGATTTTTTGGCGTTTGTTCATTTTTTCTTTGCCACGGCAAGCAGGCTCCCGCCGGCAGGAGGAGAAACCCCCATCCGGATCAGCAGGCGTTCCGCGTCCAGAATCCGGCTAAAGACCGCATTCGCCACGGAATTCGGTTTGAGGGATTCAATAAGATCGTACTCCCGGGCCGGCCGCCGCTTCTCCATTAGGCGCGCGGCGCTCATGAGGGGCAATAACAGCGACACAAACGACGTCATTCGGAGAATCTCGAACCCGGCAGTTTCCACCCTTTCTCGGAGCATCGATTCGGTGTACCGGCGGCAATGGCAGGACGCCTCGTCAAAAGGTCCCCACAAAAAGCGATGCTGCGGCACCGTCATAACGAGGATGCCGTCTTTCTTGAGTGCCCGGTGGATCCGGGAGAGCACCATGCCGTCTTCCGGGATATGTTCCATGAGATCGTACGCGCCCACGACATCAAAACGGCCCTCATCAGACAGGGTCCGCACATCCATTTGCGCAACCTCCGCCCCGGGCACGCGACGGCGGGTCCAGTCGACTCCCTCCGGATAAAGATCGCATCCAGACAACGCCGCGTCCCCAAAAGCCCTCCGCACCGCGGCGAGCACAAATCCGGTCCCGCATCCGAGTTCCAGATAATCGCGCATGTCCGGAAAATACTTCCTGATCGCCCAGACGATCAAACGGTTGCGGGAGACGAACCAGAAATGACCCTGCTCAAGGTCTGCCAGACGGTCAAAATATTCCGGATTGAAGCCGTCCTTGCAGGCGTCCGTCGGAGTGGATGGCGGGCTCAACTCGTCGCTCATCGCCCTTCCTTGAATATCTTCAAAATGTACTTGCGGCCCCGATACCGGAAAAAAGCCGGGTAACGTTCGTTGTCGGCGACGCGCAATTTGTCGAACTGAGAAGCGAAGCTCGCGTGCGGATCGAGACGGCAATCCTCCGCGCCGCGGCGCGCATAAAACGTGGGTTTGCCCTTCTGCGCCTGTCCGTGCCAGCGGGGATAGCGACGGATGAACTTGAGGACGAGCTCCACGGTCTTTTGGCCCTGAGCGGCCTTGATCTGGTCGTTCAGTTCATGACCCTTGAGCTTGATCTCATCCCTCAAATAAACCGGACCGGCGTCGACTTCCTTGACGGCTTCAAAGAGAGTGATCGGAATCCGGTTGCGGCCTTCAAGGATCTGCCACGCCAGAGGCGAAAAGCCCCGCCCTTTGGGAAGCCGGCTGGGGTGCACGACAATGTTGTGCGTGTTTCTTTTGAGGACCGCGGAAGGGACGATGCGTTCACAGCCGAGGAAGAAGGCGATGTCTCCGCGGGGAATCTGCCGGAAGGAGCGGCAGAGAACCACACTATGCTTACGGCTCAATCGCTTCCGGAGCGCCTCGACGTGAGGAATAATCCAGCTTCGGGGGTTGTCCGTCAGGAAGGTGATGTTCAACTTCTCCCCGCCCCGCAACGTCATGCTTTTCGGGACCCGGCGTGGGCACGGACGACGTATGACGGCTTTTCCATCACCTTGAAGTGCATGCGGGCCAGGTACTCGCCGATGATCCCCAGGGCAAAAAGCTGCGCTCCCGAAAAGATGGCGATAATCGACGCCAAAAACGCGAACCCCTGAACGACCCCACCCAAAATCAGGTACGCCGCGAGCACGTAGACCAGAACCCCCAGCCCAAAAATCGTGAACACGAAGCCGATCACGCTCGCCAGCTGAAGCGGCAGGACGCTGAAACCGGTCAGCATATTGACGGCATGTGTCATGAGCGCCCGGACGGTGTAATTGGACCGGCCGGCGTGGCGGGCGTGGTGCGCGACCCGAATGGCGGCAAAACTCTTGGTCCCCCACGTCAACAAGACATCGATCGACACAAACGAACCCCGATAATCGTCGAAGGCCTGCCGCAAATGCGCCCGGAAGACACGGAACGTGCTGACGCCCCGTGCCGTCTCGACGCCCATCGCCCCCTTCAGGACAATCTTCGTGATCTGCGAGGCGAGATTGCGGAACAACCCATGCTGTTCCTTGTCGGGCCGGCCGTAGACCACATCAAACCCTTCGGACAACTTCTTAATGAGGGCCGGAATCTCTTCCGGGGGATTCTGGAGATCGTCGTCCAGTGTGATGATCACGTTGCCGCGGGCCTCGCGTATCCCGCACAAGAGCGCGTTATGCTGCCCGAAGTTCCGGCTGAGCCGCAACCCCCTGACGCGGGCATCCGAACGGGCCGTTTGTTCGATGATGTCCCAGGAACCGTCTCCTCCGCAGTCCTCCACAAAGATGATCTCGTAATTCGCAGACATCCCCGCCAGGACACGGGTCAGCCTCTGATGGAGTTCGCTCAGGCTGGCGGCAGACCGATACACGGGGACGACGACGGAATACTCAACCGGACGGCCGGAAACTTCCCGGGGGTTTTCTTTTGGCATATCGGGGCAATTATATCACTTCCGGGCGTGTGCTATCATATCGTGATGCGATCCGGAGCGCGGCTGCGCACCCCCCATCTGTTTGCCGCCATTTTTGCGGTCTGTTGGATTCTGGCGCTCATGGAACCCATGATCACGTACTGGACCCAAACCGCTCAATCCCGGCGGCTGGGTGTCGCTTCACCGACAAACCTGACCCTTCCGTCCTTCCGGATCACCCTGGGCATCCCGATCTGGACCGAAAAAGGCGGCATCGGACTCGACTTCAGAGTCTACGATCATCTCGTGCGCCACACCCGGACCTGCTTCGAGGCATATGAATACCGCGCCAACCCCTTCATGAAGTCCAATCTGATGGCGCCGCCCCTCTCCTACTACTTCTTCGGATGGACGCGCCTTCTTCCCGAGAACGGGGCGGCCTTTGTGTGGACGCTTTTTAATCTGTTTGGGATTTTTCTCATCACACTCATCTGGATGACCCGGGCCGGATGCTCCGCGGGACCGCCCGGGGCCGCCTCCGGACCGAGCTTGCGCCTGCTCATATCAGGCCTGTTCCTTTTTACTTATCCCGTTCTCTTCGCCTTCGAACGCGGCCAAACCGACATTGTCGTGTTGATCCTGGTCTCCGCGGGCATCTTCGCCTACGACAAGCGCCGGTTCTTCGTTTCGGGTTTACTGATAAGTGTCGCGGCGTTTTTTAAGGTGTATCCGGTTCTTTTGGCGGCGGCAATCGGACTGGCGGGCCTGGCCCTTGTGACTTCGAGGGGCGCCGCTCCCGAACAGCGTGACCTTCAGCGGCGACGGGGCCTCGGGCTTCTCGGCGGGCTGGCCGCGGGCGCATGGGTGTCGGTTGCCTTTTGCTGGCCGGAAACGCTTTATTACATACGAACTGTTCTTGGCGAACTTGAGCGAGGGGCGGAGGATTTGTGGATGACCCACTCCATGAGCATCGTGTACGGCTGGAGGGGCGTCGCTGTTGCCGGACTTCTATGGGCCGCCGGAGTCGCGTGCCTGGTACGGCTCACCCTCGGTCGTTCGGAAGAATCCCGCCAGGCCGAAGCGTCTTATCTGAGGCGCTTCTCGCTGGCATACCTCACGGCGGTGATGGTCTATTTTGCGTCGGTAAGCTTCGATTACAACCTGATTCTGACGATTCCGCTTCTTGCGGTGCTTCTTTGCGGGGAACCGCGCCGCGGCCGCCGCCTGATGCTCGCGGGCTTCGGGCTCTTCTTCACGGGCTTTGCTCTGCCGCGGAACACCTATCCGGTCCTTCAGTACTTTGACATCCCCGGCACTTTCTACATGTGGCTCCAGGTCTCCGGCCTGGCGCTCCTCGGAACCGTTCTCGTCCGGAACGTCTTCGGCCGCGCGCTGGAAGCGCGGGAGGATTCCGCCGCTTGAGCCTGCGAGGCTTCTTACTGACGCGCCGGGACCGCATCGGCGAGGCGCTTTGGGTCGCGGCCCTTCTCGCCGTGGGCGCGTGGCTTCTATTCGGGGGTTTGAGCGGCGCGATCATCCATCAGTCCGACGAAACCAAGGCCGTCCTCAACTACTTCCCCGCCTCGCCCGGTCTCTTCTGCCTCGCGCGGCCGTGGGTCGTCCGCTTCGGGACATTCGATGCCGTGTATTACCTCAACGCGGCGCTCGCGCTCGGTAACGTCGCCTGGGTTTATCTCTGGGTGCGCGCCTCCTTCCGGACGCGCGTGGCGGTCCTCACCGGATGGGCCTACCTTCTGATGGATCTTCCGCTGGCCCACGCCAGAGTCCTCAATTACTCGACGGCCGTGTGCTTCTTTGTCTTCGGCTCGGCCGTGTGCTTCATGGCGGGACAAAAATCCCGAAACCTTCTTCTCTACTGTGCCTCCGGCGCATCAGGCGCGATGGCGCTTCTCATGCACCCGGCGGCCTTTGTGCCGCTTCTGGCACTCGGGACCTGGATCGCCTGGACGCTTTGGGGGATGAAAGCCTCAAGACAGGGACTCACGCGCGGCATCCTCGGAACCGTTTGCATGGCCGGTTCCTTTCTGGGCGTAGCGGCGCTGGTGGACTTCTTCTATTATCGGAAGATGAACGCCGTTTTTCTGGCCAGCCATCATTATGAGGGAAGCGCCTCGTATTTTGCGCACGCCTGGTACCACGCGCAGCATTCGATCGCGGGCCCCTTCGCGGACCTCATTGGGATCGCCGGGCTCAAACGGCTCCTCTGGAACATCATCGGGGGCACCCCGCCGGAGCCTGCGGTTCTTCTGGTGCACGCGATCGCGATCGGCGCCGTCATTTACGGATTGCTTCTGGCAGTCCGCACGCGCAATCATCCGGCATTCGGAATGTACATGTTCGCGGCGGCCTTCGGGGTTCCGGTGGCGTTGTCGCTTCTGGGATGGCAGAACATCACTCCGAGGCACTTCACGGCGATTTCGGCGGTGTTGGCGTTCTCGGTCGGTTACACGCTTGATCACAGCCTCGGGCGCGGACCCCAAATCCGTACGCTGGGCGTCCTTCTGGCGCTGGTGTTTTTGGTGCTTTCTGCCGTGCGGGCGGCGGAAATTCGAACATCCGTCCCCAGCTGGAACACCGTGGAATCGTTTATGGCCGAACGCGGTATCCCAAAAACACAAATCCTGACCAACTTCACGAATTTTAACCGGCTTGAGGACTTTCGCCAAAAGAACATCGCCCGGCCCGTACCGATCATCTGGGAGAACGGGCTCAAAAGAATCGATTGGCAAAACGTCTTCGCCGCTTATCTCGCCGGCCGCGCCCGCTACCTCCTTGCCCCGGGGCTGGATCCCGAGGACTGGCGTGCCGAATCCACCGATCCGCTGCTCGAAGCCACGGCGCCGCTGGCCACATGGCCGCATCCGCTCTCCAACCGCCGCGTCGTTCAGCCGGATGAAGTTG
>JADGBA010000056.1:0-2098 GCA_015231685.1 Candidatus Omnitrophota bacterium
CACGGCCGGATCAGCGTCTACGCGCCCCGGGGGCAGTATCAGCTCATTGTCGACGCGATGGAGCCGGCGGGTGTAGGGCAGCTGCAGCTGGCGTTTGAAGCTTTGAAAAAAAAGCTCGGTGAAGAAGGATTGTTTGATGTCGCGCGCAAGAAGCCTTTGCCGTATCTGCCGGAGCTTATTGCGGTGATCACTTCGCCGTCGGGAGCCGTGATTCACGACATCCAGCGGGTTCTCTTCCGGCGGTTTCCGGAGGCGCATCTCCTGGTGGTGCCGGTCGCGGTCCAGGGTGACGGCGCGCCGGATGAGATTGTCGCGGCCATCCGGGCGGTCAACGAACACGCGAAGGCCGAGGTCATCATTGTGGCCCGCGGCGGCGGGAGCCTGGAGGATTTGTGGGCCTTTAATGACGAACGGGTCGCACGGGCCATTGCCGTTTCAGGATTATACGATCAGCGATTTTGTGGCGGATTTGAGGGCACCCACCCCGTCCGCCGCGGCGGAACTCGTTCTCCCCGAAAAAAGAGAGCTCTCCGCGCGTCTCGGGGAGCTGGGGAAGGATTTGAGGCGGGCGCTCGCGAGGAGTCTCGATGAGGCCCGGCGCCGGCTGGAGGATGTTCTCAAAGCGGGGGTGTTTGTGACACCGTCGGCGCTTTGGGAGGCCAAGCGACAGAGTCTGGATGAGTTGGACCGGCGTCTGGAGATGTCCATGCCGAGGAATCTGGAGAACAAGAGAGAAATTCTGCGTACCCGAATGGCGCGTTTGGAGGCCTTGAGCCCCCTTGCGTGCCTCAAACGCGGGTATGGGGTGGTGTTTGACGAGGGGTCGGGTGCCATTATAAAATCCGTGAACCGGGTCAAAGTGGGGGGGCAGATTGTGGCCCGCCTGGCGGATGGAAGTTTGACGGCGCGGATCACCGGGGTCCGGCCCAAGGAGAACGAGTGATGACCGAAAAGACAGAACCCAAATTCGAGGACGCGATCGCCCGGCTCGAGGGAATTGCCGAAAAGCTTGAAAGCGGCGAGATGACCCTGGACGAGTCCCTGAAGCTTTATGAGGAAGGTGTCCGGCTCTCCCAGACCTGCGCCAAACGCCTGGAACACGCCGAGAAGCGGATCGAGGTGTTGATGCGTTCGAACGACGGGTCGCTTAAGACCGAAGAGGCCGACGAGGAACTCAAACCCAGGAAGAAGAAGGGTAAGTAGGCTTTGCAGATCCCTTCCCGGCTTGTATTGAGAGCCGCCCAGGCCAACCGCGCGCTTGACCGGGCGCTTCCGCCGGCGTCCGCCTATCCCGCAACCTTGATGCGCGCGATGCGTTATTCGATTTTTTCGGGAGGAAAGCGGGTGAGGCCCTTTCTGGTTCTGGAAACCGCTGCCCTTTTTGGACAAAGCGCCGCACTGGCCGCGCCGCTGGCCGCCGCGGTGGAGATGATCCACGCCTACTCTCTGATTCACGACGATTTGCCGGCCATGGACGACGATGACGTCCGCCGGGGCCGGCCGACCTGTCATCGCAAGTTTGGTGAGGCGGCCGCTATTCTGGCGGGAGACGCGCTGTTCGCGCTCGCATTCGAAACGATCTCCGGTGCCCGCGGCGTGGATGCGGGCCGGATCGCGGGTGTGACGGGAATTCTCTCGCGGGCTGTCGGTCCGCTGGGAATGGTCGGGGGGCAGCAGGCGGATCTGGAATTCCAGAAGAAGAAAATGAGTCTGGAACGGTTGAAGGTCATCAACGGTTTGAAGACCGGGGCACTCATTGAGGCGTGCTGTGTTTCGGGCGCCATATGGGCGGGAGCCGCACCTTCGCGTATTCGGCAGGCGCGTCTTTACGGCAATCAGGTGGGATTTTTGTTCCAGCTGGTGGACGATATTCTTGACGGCGACGGGTACGCGGGGCTCGAGGGCGTGGAACGCACTTATGCCAAAGCCGCGCGGGTCCGGGATCTGGCCAAGAAGGCCCTGGCGGGCCTCGGCAAAAAGGCCGCCACCCTGGAGGCGTTTGCGGATTATCTTTATGAGAGGAAAAGCTGAAGATGGAACGGCTGATCGCGGGGATTGATTCGCCCGCGGACCTTAAAAGGCTGGCTAAGGAACAACT
>JADGBA010000056.1:2200-3350 GCA_015231685.1 Candidatus Omnitrophota bacterium
CGTTCTGGAGAGCCCGAAGGATTTGATTATCTTCGATGTGGGACATCAGGTTCAGGCCCACAAGATTCTCACGGGCCGCCGCGACGCGTTCCGGAAGAGCTTCCGGGAATTTCAGGGGATCAGCGGTTTGGCCAATGCCGCGGAGAGTCCGCATGACCCCTTCACGACAGGTCACGGCGGGGCGTCCATTTCGGCGGCGCTGGGTGTGGCCGCCGCGCGACGCCATCTTAAGAAGGAAGGCCGGGTGGTGGCGGTGATCGGTGATACCTCCATTGCCAGCGGTATGGCACTCGAGGCCCTGAATCACGCCGGACACATTCATGAAGACCTCATCGTGATCCTGAACGACAATGAGATGAGCATTTCCCCCTCTGTCGGCGCCATGAGCAAATACTTCAACCGCATCATCTCCAATCCGTTATACAACCAGCTTCGCGACGAGGTGGAGGGCCTCATCCGCCGCGTTCCCCGTGGCGGGAAACGCATGATGAACAAGATCCGGCAGATTGAGGACGGGGGCAAGCATCTGATCATTCCGGGGCAGCTCTTTGAGAATTTGGGCTTTCGGTACTTCGGTCCGTTTGACGGGCACAATGTGACAGAACTTGTGGATGTGCTGCCCAATGTGTTCAAGATTCCCGGGCCGCTCCTGGTTCACGTCATCACGCGCAAGGGCAAGGGCTTCGAGATGGCCGAGAAGGATCCCGTGCGGTGGCATGCTTCCACTCCGTTTGATCTGGCTACGGGCAAGGTCAAGTCGAAGAGTCCCCACCCAACCTACACATCGGTGTTCGGGGATGTGATGTGTGATCTCGCGGCACGTGAGCCGAAGCTTGTGGCGTTGACGGCGGCGATGGCCGAAGGAACGGGGCTCGTGCGCTTCAGCCGCGAATTCACGGACCGTTTTTATGATGTGGGAATCTCGGAGGAGCATGGGGTGACGTTCTGCGCGGGGCTTGCCAGAGAGGGGTTGCGTCCCGCCGCGGTGATCTATTCGACGTTTTTGCAGAGAGGATTTGACCAGATCATGCATGATGTGGCCCTTCAGAATCTTCCGGTCATGTTCTGCATGGACCGGGCGGGCCTCGTGGGGGAGGACGGCCCGACACACCACGGACTTCTCGTCATCGCGTATCTTCGGCAGATTCCC
>JADGBA010000056.1:3381-7889 GCA_015231685.1 Candidatus Omnitrophota bacterium
GAGATGACAGCGATGCTTAACTTTATGGTGGATCACACGGATCATCCGACCGCCATCCGGTATCCGCGAGGCGCGGTCACCGAAAAGATTCATCCGGAGCTTGAGCGTTACGGACAAACGCCTATTGAACTCGGTAAGCCCGAGGTGTTGACCGAAGGCGCCGATGTTCTTTTTATTGCCCTGGGCAGCATGGTGGGCCCCGTTCTTGAGGCAGCCCGATACCTTGAAGGGGTGGATGTCTCATCGACGGTGGTCAACGCGCGGTTTGTGAAACCTTTTGATGTCCAAAGTATTGAGGCTTTGTGCCGGGAGGCCAGACTCGTGGTGACGGTCGAAGAGGGATGCCTCACGGGGGGCTTCGGTTCGGCTGTGTTGGAATCTTTGGCTGCCAGACAGGTGGTTCTGCCGAATGTAATATGTCTCGGAGTTCCGGATCGATTCATTCCGCACGCGCGTCGTGAGATGCAGCTGGATTGGGTGGGATTGTCCCCGCACAAAATCGCCCGCAGGTGCCGGCAGGCACTTTGGAAGATCGACCCGGGACATTTTCCTCTCAAAGAGGAGGACTTTGCGTCGGATGATACGGTGAGAATTCTTCGTGATGTTTCGGGGAGTGGAGATTGATCCGGTCGTTTTTTTTGACTAGAAATTACAAACATTTAATATAAACAGTCGTATGTATCCTTTATGATAAGTCTTATATACGTTGACATATCTTATACATGACTATAAAATACTAACATTTATATGAAAAGTGAAGCCGTATCATCACGATCGTTGTTGTCACTATTTGTGACAATAAGGGCGCTTGCTCTGTGGGCGTTGTGCATCATAGTGAGCAGCTCTTGGAATGTGGCCCTGGCGGCCGATGCGCCTGCCCCCAAGGCCAATATGGACGTGGTGAGCCAGTCTCAAGTGGAAGGCAGTGCGCTCATCGAGAGGATCAATTCGGCGATTCAGGAGGCCGAAAAAAAACTCGAGATCACGCAGGCGGTTGCCCAAACCCCCGTCACTGCCGAAACCCGCGGCCCGGCCCTGGAAACTTCAATCAAACATTTGACCCACTCGAAGGCCACCATGCAAATCATGTTTCCGACGGACCGGGAGGATTACAGCCTGATGCTGGATGAGTTCGGGGCTCCGTTCAAGGAGACTTTGGCGAAGGTCGGTCAGATGGGCCCGGTTCCCATGCCTCCTATCTTCGGAAAGAGACCGGCCCCGACGGCCGAAGAATTGGTTCGGCGTGCGAGCGCCGCCTACAAGGACCAGAACAACTATGTGCGGGCATATGAACTTGCTGACCGGGCGCTCGAACTCGAACCCGGAAACGCCCACGCCCAGGCGATCAAGATCGATGTGGAACGGGAGCTGGATTCGGATATCGTGACACTTTCTCCCTACGACTCGCGCTTCGCGCCGACGGAGGGATTGATCGCCTACAAAATCGCCTCATCGGACCGGGTGATCACTCTCGAGGAGGCGGTCGAGATCGCGGTCAAAAACAGTGTCATGCTGCGCTCCCTCGAAAAGCGAATTCGAGGCGCCGAGCGCAAACTGATCGAGGCGAAACGCGCTCTTTTTCCGACGATGAATTATGAGATTTCTTCAAGCGGCGGTGTTCTGGCCGGACAGGCGTACAGCGGGGAATACTACAAATTCAATTTTTCGCAGCCGCTCTTCTACGGCGGGGAGCTGGTGTTCACCATACGCCAGGCGGAGGCGGGCGTGCAGTCCGACCGGCTCAAATACGAGCAGGAAAAACTCCATCTGATCGATCAGGTGACCCAGGCGTACAACGGAGTGGTCGGCGCCGAGTACAATCTGATCTACCAGAATCAGCTTTTTGAGGAAGTGAAGACCCACAAGGAGCGGGCGGACAAGGCGCTGGAGATGAAGCTGGTCGCGCCGATCGAGCATATGGAGATCGACTCGGTGTACAATCAGACTGAGTTTCAGAGAGAATCCGCCGAGACAACGCTTCAGACGGCGAATCTCTCCCTGGCGCGCGCCCTGGAGATGAACCTTGAAGAGACCGCGCCGGTCGATCTGTCCCTTGATTTTGAGCCTCCGCGGGTGGATCTGGATACGTTTATCCGAAATGTCCGCCAACAGAACCACGATATCCGGATCAAAAAACTCGCCGAAGAGACCGCCTATTACGCGGTGCGTGTGTTTGATGCCAAAAAGCTCCCCCGGGTGGATCTCCGGGGCTCCATCGGCATGGCCGGTGAGGCGCTGGTCGATGCCGCGACTTCGCCGGATCTGGATGACGAGGAATACATCGGGGTGAATGTCTCGATGCCTTTTGGGGCCAACAGCACCGAGTACACTTTTAATCGGCGTTTCTTTGCGCCGACCATCTCGTCCTTTTTGGGCTCGGAAGACTGGCGGCACACGTGGAAGATGAATGTGCTCGATAAGCTCTCCGATGTCACCGATGAGGATCTGGCGGTGGCAGATTACCTCAAGGCCAAAGCCGAGACCCAGAAGGAGATCAATGACCGGGAGATCGACGCCAAAGAAGCCTACTTCGAATTCAGGAATGCGCTTCTGCAGATTCGTTCGAGTGATGTGAAGGTCCGCTTCAGGGAAAAGCAGGTCGAAATTCTCAAAATGATGACCGGACTCGAAGAAAACAAGGTCTCTGAACTTTTGAACGAAATGGTGTCCCTGGCTGAGGACCGGTATTCACGGGTCACCTCCATTTCTTCGGCCAGAAACGCCGTCGCCAAGATGAACCGTTTGTCAGGAATCGAGGGGAACTATGACAGCCAACAGTAACGATACTCCCGAAAAGAATATTTTTGAAAAAGCGCCTGTCCAGCCGCGCAAAAAAGGTGTTTTTAAGGTGCTGATCTGGATCGTGATTCTTTTTGCGGCGTACGCGCTCATATCCCCGCACATCACCTTTAAAAACGGCCTGCCGATGCTCAAGAAAAAGAAGGTGATCCAGAAGCAGACGGCCGAGGAGATTCCCGTGCCGGTCAAGGGCTTCCGGGTGAGCCGGATCGATTTCACCGACACGCTTCCGGCCCTGGGGACGATCAAAGGGTACCGGGAGATCGAGCTCAAATTCGCGGAGGCCGGTTATATCGAGTACATCAACTTCCGTGACGGCGAAAAGGCGATTGAAGGCGACATTATCGCGAGTCTGGATCAGCGTGAGGCGCTCCTGAAGCTCGAATACGCGAAGAATGAGCTTGAGCGCAATCAAAAACTGTTCGATCTGGGATCCATCGTCGAGTCGAAGCTGCAGCAGTCCAAACTCGAATATCAGTCCGCCCGTCTGGAGTACGAAAAAACGAATCTCGTCGCCGCGTACGACGGCTATATCGGAACGACACAGAAGCAGAAGGGCGATTATGTGAACCAGAACGACATCTTCGGGACCTTCGTGAATCTGACGGACGCCTATGTTGAATTCGGCATCATCGAAAAGGATGTCAACAAAGTGAAGGTCGGCCAGCCCGTCACCCTGACCGTGGACTCCTATCCGCAGGACACCTTCTCAGGCGAGATCGAATCGATTTCGCCGGTGGTGGAGGGCCGCACGCGGACATTCAAGGTCAAAGCGCGGATCGTCAACGAGGACGAAAAACTCAAAGCCGGAATGTTTGGGCGGGTGGGTGTGCTGAACTATGAAAAGGACAATACCCTGGTGATCCCGAGCGCGGCGTTCCGGAAAAAGGAACAGGAATACTTTGTGTACGTGGTGCATGCGGAAGGCGGCGAGGCCGAAGAGGGACAGGCGCCCGGGGCGCCGGTTGAAGCCATCGCGCCGGCCGCCGGCGGCGAAGTCATCCAGGGAACGATTGAGGTTCGTCCGATTCAGATCGCCTATGCGACGCCGGACGCGGTCGAGATCAAGGCAGGTCTCGATGACGGCGAGATCATTGTGGCTGATCTCCAGCAGGAGCTTGAAGAAAAGTCCAAGGTCGAAGTGACCGAAATCCAGGAACACATCTTTTGATGGCGCGAAGACCGTCACCGGTGAGCCGATCATGTCCCTTCCCGCGTTAGCGATCAAGCGCCCCGTATCCACCCTGATGTTCTTTGTGGGGGTGATTCTTTTCGGGGTGATTTCGACGGGGATGCTCTCGCAGGAGTTGTTTCCGCCGATCGTGTATCCCAAACTCACCGTCGTGACCAATTACGCCAACGCCGCTCCCGAAGAAATCGAAACCCTCATCACCAAGCCCATTGAGGAGGCCGTCGGTTCGACGGCAGGACTGCGGGGGATCACCTCGATTTCGCGCGAAGGGTTGTCGCTCGTGATTGCGGAATTCGGCTGGAGCCAGAACATGGACTTCGCGGCCCTGGGAGTGCGTGAGAAGATTGATCTCATGAAGGCCCGGCTCCCGCGTGACGCGGAAGAACCCACTGTCGTCAAATTCAATCCCTTTGAACTTCCCGTCATGACCCTGAGCGTGTCTTCCAGCAGTCGTTCGTCCGTGCATCTGAAGCGCTTCGCCGACAAATGGATCAAGGACGAGGTGGAGAAGATCACC
>JADGBA010000057.1:0-441 GCA_015231685.1 Candidatus Omnitrophota bacterium
CGTTTCTTATGAGGCGATGGCAAAGATGTCAGTTGCACGTGAGTGTGCTGATTATTGGAGTGTTGGTCATTCAAGGTTGTGCTGGACGGGCGGCGAATCCAATCACGGTTCATCAGTATGGGGATGAACAAAAATCCTGTCAGGCTCTTGAAAGAGAGATGCAATTTACACAGGAGGAAATCAACCGACTTATTCCACAAACAGATAAAACTGGGAAAAACGTCCTTCTTGGAGTTACTGGGTTCTTTTTTATTGTCCCACTATTTTTCATGGATTTATCGAAAGCCGAACAGATGGAAATAAATGCTTTGAGGCAGCGATATAACCACTTAGCCATTATTGCTGGTGACAAAAATTGTTCAGACCAGCCAGAACAAATTCCAGATTTTAAGGATGCCAAGGCTTTTGCATCGCATCAAGAGCGTCAAAGGGCTAGGTTGG
>JADGBA010000057.1:451-4048 GCA_015231685.1 Candidatus Omnitrophota bacterium
ACAACGGATGGTAAGCAGCGCTGGGATTGACGAATTAAAAACCATAAAAACCTGACACAGTTCGAAAAGGGGGTGTGGGACAGGTGGCATGCTCAGTTAGGCATAGGCCATAATGAAGCAGAGCGATAATATTAAGTGGGGGGGGCGAGATCAGAGATATCTTGCCACCCCCTTTTTTTTTACAAAAGTTACGACAAAACCGGACGTGCTTAGATGCAAGCTTCTAACGCAACAACTCTGATAGCTCTTCGAGGGGCTCGTCTGGTTCGATTTTTTTATTAGCAATCATGTATGTCGTTGTTCAATCTGACTATCACCCAGAAACCCTCAACCTCCAACGCCTACACGGCGAAGCTGACTCTGGCACCCTATCGCAGATGACGTGGGAGACAAGCTCTCTGAGCTAAGGCCCCAAAAAACACCGGGTTCTTTACTTCTTTGTGCTTAAAGATCATGCCGTAATCGTGCACTTGTTCTGAAAGAAGACGAGCAAACTACCACAGAACGAGAAACAAACGGCCCTCTCAAGTGACTGGGGCTTTCTCATCCGTCATCAAAATGGGCTCATCAAATTACGATAAGGAGAAAAGGACCATGAAGCCCATATACGCCAAGACCCGCAAGGAAGACATGAATGAGTTCCTCATGGATTTCGAATTCAAACTAGGGAGAAGCGGTGCCTCAGACCCGTGCCAAAATTGCCTCGGCTCTTCAATCGGAGATCGAGATTCGCTTTAAGCCCAGCTCGTCCCACGCTACATAATTCATAGCACGCTGCACGCGCATGGTCCGCGAGGCGGACCAGAACTGGGCGTGGTGTAGCAGGTAATATGGCTCGTCCAGCCGGAGCGTCAATTTGCGGATGAATTGCTTTCCTCCCAAAAAAAATCATGACCCCACAACCCAATAACCGGCTCTCTCACCAAGAAACCATCATCTGCGCCGAGCGCTTCCAGACCCGCGGCGAGGGTTCCTGCAGAACGGGGCAAATGCGGCTCTGGACCGGACTGTGAGATACGACTATTAGGTTGACTTGTGGAACACATCTTATTAATATTTGTACACTTTACACCTCGCCGCTTTGGGAGAGGAATGCTGCCGGATTTATGCGGCAGGGTAGTGATGAAGAAGTTTCACGACGAACAGAGAACCCTGTTTCCGAAGGAGACCCTATGAAAAAACCAGGTATGGTGATGGCGGTGGCTTTGATGGTCCTCGGCCCGGCGGTTTCGGCCTGGGCGTTGCCTGTGAATCTGCCGGAAGGGATCAAGAGCAAGGATAAAGGGATTCTGCTTCCGGAAGGGCAGCTGCCGGACACGGTGAGGATTTCGGCGGCGGGGACGTACGACTACTTCTCTAGGGATATGAATGATTATGAAGGGGAAGTGACGGGACAGGTGGCCGGCGGAAAGATCACAATCTCCTTTGTGCACAAGATGGATCTCTATGTCACGCTCGGCGGCCAGATGGGGACGCGGTATAACTATCATGACCCTGTGTTCGGGGATGAAGTCACGTTCAAGTATACGGATGATTTCGCCTGGGGAATAGGCATGGCCGGGACTCTCTACGAATGGGAGGAGGAGGGGTGGGCCCTTTTTGCGGATGGCGGATTCAGGCGCGCCAGCGGGATGGACTACAGGTATATCGAGGATGGCTGGGGCACGCATTACCCTGCTGATTTTGAGAGTATGCAAATGGACGTCAAGTGGACCGAATGGCAGGTGGCGCTGGGCGCGTCCAAGGACCTGGGTTTCGCGACGACGTATTTCGGCGTCAAGTATTCCGATGCGACTCTCGATGCGAGAGCAACGTTTTATACGGACATGTATGACCTGGGAGACGATGAGAGCGAAGATAATTTTGGTGTTTTTGTGGGCGTGGTGATTTTTCCGGCAGAGGGCGTCTCGCTTGATGTTTGCGGACGGTTTCTGGACGAGCAAGCCATTTATGTGAGTCTGACCGTCAGAGTCTAAAAACCATCCCTTCTCTCAGAACGCCCCTGACAAAGAGTTCTTTGTCGGGGGCGGTTTCCTTTTATAATGTAGGTTCAACGTAAACCATGAGGAGAATCCGATGGCTATTGAGCTTAAAGGGAAGAAGGGTATCGTTTTTGGGGTGTCCAACGAGGACAGTATCGCGTGGGCGTGCGCCAAGCAGGCTTCGGACGCGGGCGCGGAACTCGTCATCAGCTGTATTGACCGGAGGCTTGTGGATTCCGTCAAAAAGTTGATCGAGGACCACAAGGTGAATGCGACCGTATCGGTTTGCAACGCTGTTGTGGAGGAGGACCTGAACCGGGTATTTGAGGAGATCAGCCAGAAGTGGGGAGAGCTGGACTTCGTGGTGCATTCGATTGCCTTCGCGAAGAAGCGTGAGCTTCAGGGCGAATTCATCAACACGAGCCAGTTTAACTTTCAAATTTCCATGGAAACAAGCGTGTACACCCTCACCACCATTTGCCGTGCGGCCCGGCCGCTGTTAAAGAAGAGCGAGGCCGGCGGAAGCGTCATCACGATGACGTATCTGGGGTCTGAGCGGGTGATGCAGGGTTACAATGTGATGGGCGTGGCCAAGGCGGCGCTTGAGGCGAGTATGCGGTATCTGGCGGCGGATCTGGGGCCGGACGGTATCCGGGTGAACGCGATTTCCGCCGGTCCGGTGAGCACTACGGCAGCGCGGGCGATCACGCGGTTCCCGGAAATGCTTGAGATCACCAAGCAGCGTTCCCCCCTGAAGCGCTGCATCGATACGGTGGATGTGGCGAATGCGGCGCTTTTTCTTATGAGCGATATGTCGCGATCCATCACAGGTGATGTGATGTTTGTCGACGCGGGATATCATGTGATGGGCATTTGACTCTTGATCTGAGTCTTCACGAGGGCAAGACCGTTCTTGTGACGGGCGGTGCCGGTTATATCGGCACTGCCGTGGTGAAGGGGCTCATCCGCGCGGGTTCCCGTGTGGTGATTTTTGACAATCTCGAGAAGGGACACCGGAATAATGTTCCGGACCATGAGCGGGTGGTTTTCTTTGAGGGGGACTTGGGGGATTCCCGTGCGTTGCGGGGAATCTTCCAATCGCAACCCGTCGATTCCGTAGTGCATCTGGCCGCTTACATTGAAGCGGGTGAATCCGTGACGCGGCCCGCCAAATTCTTCCGGAACAATGTCCTCAATACCCTGGCGCTTTGGGATGCCATGAATGCCTTCGGGGTGAAGCCCGGCGTTTTTGCCTCAAGCGCGGGAGTGTACAGCGGCCGGGACCTTGCCGCCGGCGATGTTCTGACGGAAAGCATTCATCCGGATCCACAGAATCCATACGGCGAAACCAAGCTCTTGATGGAAAAAATCATGGCGGACTATGCCTCGAAATGCGGCATGAGCTATGTGGCGCTCAGGTTTTTTAATGCTTCAGGAGCAATGGTGGAGGACGGTAGGGCGATTCACGGCGAAGATCATTCCCCCGAGACGCATTTGATTCCCCTGGTCATTGACGCGGCCCTCGGCAGGCGGCCTACAATCAGCATCTTCGGCACGGATTACCCCACTCCGGACGGGACGGCCATCCGGGATTACATTCATATCGAAGATTTGG
>JADGBA010000057.1:4084-7745 GCA_015231685.1 Candidatus Omnitrophota bacterium
TGGCTTTATGAGGGAGGGGAGAACCTTGTTCTTAATTTGGGCACAGGCCGGGGCAATTCCGTGCGCGAAGTGATCTCTGTAACGGAGGAGGTGGCGGGGTGGAAGGTTCCTTTTGAGGAGGTGCCGCGTCGCGCCGGGGATCCGGCGGTGCTGGCGGCGAGCCATGATTTTGCCGCGTTGCGGCTTGGCTGGCATCCGGCGTTTGACCTGAAGAGTATTATTGCGACCGCCTGGCGATGGCACGAGTCAAGCGAACGGACTCCCAAAGAACACCGGGAAGGTCCGGATGAGTCCCGATGCGCGCTGGAAGTGCTCCGCGGAGTTGGCGCCAATACGGTTCTTTCGGACGCGGTTAAGTTCGAAATTCTCTATCGACTTTTGATTGATACTCTGGACCGTAATGATGAGCTTTTCCGGAGAGCGGGGGATATTTTTGCAAAAGAGGGTCCGCTGGTTGAAAAGATTCTGGGGCATCGTGATTTCATGCGGGATCTGTCGGATCACGTGAATGCTCTGCGGGATGATTTCCGTCCAAAACTTCACCGCAAGGCAATGGAAATTTTGGGAGGCGGCCGCTAGTCCTCAAGTGGGAACGCGCTTAGTTACGGAACCGGAGCGCGGGCGTTGTTGTTACAGATGGCGGGTGTGAGATGAAAAAGATCGTCTGGTTGCTTTTGGCATTTGCGGCGGCGGGGACAGCCGCGGGAGGAGGGCTTCCGGTGATGGCGGAGCGGACTCATACTGCGACATTTGCCGCGGGGTGCTTCTGGGGGGTCGAAAAGATATTCTCCGGGGTCCCCGGCGTGACTTCCACCGCTGTCGGTTATGCGGGAGGTAAGACAGTCAGTCCTTCTTACAGCGAGGTCTGCGCCGGAAATACGGGTCACGCGGAAGCGATAGAAATCACGTACGACCAGGACAAGGTGACTTACGCGGATCTTCTCAGGGTTTTTTACTCCCACCACGATCCCACAACGCCGGACCGCCAGGGGCCGGATGTAGGGTCGCAGTACCGCTCCGCGATTTTTTATCATACCGATGAGCAGAGGGCTCTGGCGGAGAAAAGCCGGGAACTTCTGAACGCTTCAGGAGCGTTGCGACGTCCGGTTGTGACTCAAATTGCTCCGGCCGGGGCGTTCTACCGCGCCGAGGACTATCATCAGAAATATCTTGAGAAGAATCCCCAAGGATACTGCTCGATCCAGACCCAGCCCGGCAAGGTTTTGAAGGCATTGGAGAATCTTTGATTCCGGAGAAGTTTTTATGAATGAAGATCAAAAACTCGACACGTTGCGCGGGGTTCTGCGCGATATGCGGCGTGTGCTGGTCGCGTATTCGGGGGGCGTGGACAGCGCCTTTTTGCTTGCGGTGGCGCATGACGTTCTCGGCGAGGGGGTGCTGGCGGTCACCGCACGTTCGGAGACGTACACGCGCAGCGAGGCCGTTGAAGCGGAAGAGCTCGCGGCATCCCTCGGCGTGATGCACCGGTTTATCGACACTCAGGAGCTGGCAAACGAGGCCTTCGCTTCCAACCCGCCGGACCGGTGCTATCACTGCAAAAGGGAACTTTTTGCCCGGCTCCAGGCCCTCCGGGAAGAGAACGGGCTCGACTTTGTGCTAGAGGGCTCCAACGCGGATGATGTGAAAGATTTTCGTCCCGGTATGAAGGCGTGCCGCGAACTCGGGATCCGCAGTCCTTTGCAGGAGGCGGGACTGACGAAAGAGGAGATACGGCTGCTTTCGCGGCAGATGGGATTGGCGACCTGGAAGAAGCCCTCAATGGCGTGTCTATCATCGCGGTTGCCCTACGGCACGAGGATCACCCGGGAAGAACTTGTTCGGGTCGAACGGGCGGAGGCGTGTGTGTCCGGATTTGGATTCACTCAGGTGCGTGTGCGCTCCCACGGTGCGATCGCGCGGATCGAGGTCCCCGCGGGGGAGATTCCGCGGCTTCTGGATTCCGCCGTGTCCCGGCAGATTACAACCAAACTCAAAAGTCTAGGCTACACTTATGTCACCATGGATATGGAAGGCTTCCGGAGCGGCAGTATGAATGCGGTTCTTGGCGGCGGGGTCCGTTAACAATGGATATTCGCAAAACTCACCAACTTCTCGCCGGTGTCAAATCCGGCAAAATCCCCGTCGCGGATGCGATGCTTGCACTGAAGGGGATGCCTTACGAGGATATCGGATTCGCCAAACTCGATACTCACCGGCACCTTCGGTGCGGTTTTCCGGAGGTGGTGTTCTGTCAGGGAAAAACGCTCCGGCAGATCACGGTGATTTTTGAAAAGCTGTCCGCCCACACGGACCGTGTGATGGCGACGAAGGCGGATCCCGCGCATTACCGCGCCATCCGCAAGATCATGAAGAACGCTGTGTATCACGAGGAGGCCCGCATCGTGACCCTGGGCAAGCCTCCAAAGAGGCGATCCGGCAGTCCGATTCTGATCGTCAGCGCGGGCACGTCTGATATTCCTGTGGCCGAGGAAGCCGCGGTGACGGCGGAATACTTCGGGGGAAAGACCGAAAAGGTTTTTGACGCGGGTGTGGCGGGTATTCACCGATTGTTCAAGCACAAGCACCGATTGGATGCGGCCGAAGTCATCGTGGTGGTTGCCGGGATGGAGGGGGCGTTGGCGAGTATTGTCGGGGGGCTGGTGGACGTGCCGGTGATCGGCGTGCCTACCAGCGTGGGCTACGGTTCCAGCTTCAAGGGGCTTGCGGCGCTTTTGGCGATGCTCAACACCTGCGCTCCGGGAGTGTGCGTGATGAATATCGACAACGGTTTTGGGGCGGGGTACTTCGCGGCGATGCTGATTCGCCGTAGATCAAAGAATTCATTCGTTTAATTAATTGTATGTGTACCTATTTAATTAGGCGTATTGATAGTGAAGATTTCTTTGAGGTCGTAGAGATTGATGGTTTTGTCGGGCAGAAGGAATTGGTAGCGGTGTTTGTAGACGGCGTAGGGGTGGGGCCAGCTCATCAGGGGCAGGGCGCGGGTCAGCGGAGCTTCTGCGAGGCCCAGGGACGCTCTGAGGTCGATGCCTGAGGTCAGGAGGTATCGCACTTCTCCTGCGCGGTATCGCTTGAGGACCTCGGGCCAGAAGATGCGGAAAGTTTTGTAAGCGGGGCCTTCACCAAAATTTCTTTGGGAGCGGTCGCCTGATTCGATTGCGACAAATCCTCCGGGCACAAAAGAGGTCGGGCCCGGATCCTTGCGTGAATTCACCTGCCACCAGGAAGTCAGGACCTGCCGGTTGTCGATGCGATGGGCGCGGAACCATCCGCGGACGTCCTCGATCGAAAAGGTTTCCCGCGTCACTTGGATACTTTCGGCCAAAAGAACGGCGGCTAAAAGAGCCAGGGCAATGCGGGCCATGAGGACCGCGGAGGGCTTGCGTTCGGTGAGCCACAAAAGGGCGCCGGCGATTGACCACGCGCAAAGCCCGCCCGTCCAGACAAAATGCCGCGTGAAGACTGTGTGCGCGCCGATCGCGGCCGCCGCAAGAAACACCAGCGCCGGAACCATAAAGGCCGTGAGCGCGAAGAGCGCGCGCGCGTTTTTGCCCGGAAGGGCACGCGCGGTCATTGCCGCCACCGCGATGACGGAGATCCCGCTCAAGAGTGCCGAGGACCAGGACCATCCAAGCGAATG
>JADGBA010000058.1:0-6345 GCA_015231685.1 Candidatus Omnitrophota bacterium
AGAGTCACCTCAACCCCGATGCCGCCAAAGCGGCCCTCCGTCTCTGTCTTGATGTCTTCGTGAGCCCGGGGATCAAGAAACTGGCTGTACGGATCGAGGGATCCGAGTATGCCTTTGAGGGCTCCGCGTACAAGATCCGTGGGGGTGACGGGATCAACATAATGCCGTTCGATCACGTCAATGGCTGTTTTGAAGATCTGCAGATCCGGCTCGAAGGCCTGAGGCGCCGAAACGCCTTCGGCGTTTTTTCTGCCCAGCCCCGCCAATAGCGCCGCGGCAACAAGCCCCAGAAGAAGCAGCGCCCGCAAGGGCCTCAACGGCCAAGCCTTTCTTCGAGAAGCGTTTTGACCCGCGCGGGGTTGGCCTTCCCGCGTGTTGCCTTCATCAGCTGTCCGACCAAAAACTGCAGGGCATTGGTTTTTCCGGCGCGGAAGTCGGCGACCGGACCCGGGTGGCTTTGGAGCACTTCATCCACAGCCGTGATTAATGAGGCGTCGTCCGAAATTTGCGCAAGCCCGCTCTCTTCAAGAATGACCGACGGCCGCTTGCCGCTTTTCATGAACTCCGGAAAAATCTTCTCCCGTGCCGCCTTGAGACTCACCTTCCCGCCGTCCACGAGAACGAGAAGTTCGAGAAATCCGGCGTGGTCCATCCGTCCCGCGCCAAGCGCCTCTCCCCCCAAGCCCTGTTCATTCAGATAGGCCGTCACCGGGCCGGTGAGCCAATTGGCGAGAGTCTTCGCTGAAGCGTACTTCCCGGCAAGCTCTTCAAATACCCGGCAGACGGCATCGTCCGCCATCAGCACACCTGCGTCATACAAATTCAGTCCGTACTGGTCACAAAAACGCGTTCGCTTCTGACGGGGCAACTCCTCGAGTGTTTCGCGGATCCGTCGGATACGCTCATCGTCCACTTCGAACGGCACCAGATCCGGTTCCGGAAAATACCGGTAATCATGAGCCTCTTCTTTCGAGCGCATCGACGCGGTCCGCCCCGCGTCGGGATCCCACAACCGGGTTTCCTGCACAATCAGCTCTCCCGCGTCCAACACCTTCGCCTGCCGCGTGATCTCGAAGGCCAGGGCATCCCGCACGTGGCGGAAAGAATTCATATTTTTGATTTCGACCTTGGTGCCCAGGGGGTCCGCCGCCGTCTTCCTCAAAGAAATGTTGGCGTCACACCGCAGCTGCCCCTTCTCCATGTCCGCGTCGGACACGCCGGCCGCCCGGAGAATCGCACGCAGTTCAATGAGGTACGCCTGCGCCTCTTCCGGGGTCTTCAGGACCGGCTCAGAGACGATTTCTGCCAGCGGCACGCCGGCGCGGTTCAGATCCACAAGGCTTGAGCCGGATGCGTCGTGGATGAGCTTGCCGGCGTCTTCTTCCAGATGCAATCGCACCAGCTTGATCAGACGCGTCCCGTCGGGAGAATCGATTTCCACTTCCCCGCCGGAACCGATCGGATGGCGGAACTGGGAAATCTGATAACCCTTGGGAAGGTCGGGATAAAAGTAGTTCTTTCGGTCAAACTGCACATGCCGCGCGGGCTCGGCTCCGAGAGCGACAGCGGCCTTCAGACCGAGCTCGAACACACGGCGGTTCAGCACCGGAAGCACCCCCGGGTACCCCGCGCAGACGGAACACACCTGACTGTTGGGTTCGGCGCCGAAATCGGTCCGGCAACCGCAAAAAATCTTGGTCCGCGTCGCGAGCTGGGCGTGCACCTCAAGCCCGATCACGATATCGTAGACGCTCATCCTGCCGCCCCCAGCTTGTCTTCGACGGCGTAAGCGGCTTTGAGAAGCGTCGATTCATCGAACGCCCGTCCCATGAGCTGGAATCCCACCGGCAGACCTTCCGCATTCACGCCCGACGGAATCGAAACCGCCGGAATCCCCGCCAGATTGGCCGAAATCGTAAATATATCCGAGAGATACATCTGCAGGGGGTCGCCTGTTTTTTCGCCGATCCGGAACGCTCCGGTGGGTGCCGTGGGGGTCGCCAGAAGATCCACGCGTTTGAAGACTTCGTTGAATTCACGGATCATCTGCCGGCGCACGCGCATCGCTTTGAGATAATAAGCGTCATAGTAGCCGCTGGAGAGCGCGTAGGTGCCGAGAATGATACGCCGCTTGGCCTCTGTTCCGAAGCCGTCATGCCGGCTGCGTTCATACAGCTCCGCCAGTGTCCGCGGGGCGGGATCACGGCGGCCGTATCTGACGCCGTCAAACCGGGCGAGATTGGAACTGGCCTCACAGGGGGCCACCACATAATAAACGGAAACGGCATATTCCGTATGCGGCAGACTCACCTCGACAATCTCGGCGCCTTCACGCGCAAGCAGTTCCACGCATCGCCGGAAACCTTCCTCCACAGCGGGTTCCGCGCCCCGGCCGATGAATTCTTTGGGGATACCGATCTTCAGGCCTTTGACGGGGCCTCCCAGCGCTTTGGAATAGACGTCCACAGGAACATCGGCCGATGTCGAATCCCTGCGGTCCGCTCCGGCGATCACCTCCAGAACCAGCGCGGCGTCTTCAACACTGCGGGTCAGGGGGCCAATCTGGTCGAGGCTTGAGGCAAAAGCCACCAAGCCGAACCGGGACACCCGGCCGTAGGTGGGCTTCAAACCCACCACACCGCAAAACGCCGCGGGCTGACGAATGGAACCTCCGGTATCCGATCCCAGAGCGACCGGAACCATGTCCGCGGCCACTGCGGCCGCCGAACCTCCGCTGGAACCCCCGGGAGCACGCGAGGGGTCATGGGGATTACGCGTCGGTCCGTACGCCGACGTCTCGCAGCTTGAACCGAATGCAAATTCGTCCATATTGGTCCTGCCGATCAAGACCGCGCCCTCAGACAGAAGCCGTTCGACCACCGTCGCATGATAGGGTGCGACATACCCTTTGAGAATTCTTGAAGCGCAGGTGATTTCCCACCCTTTGACACAGATGTTGTCCTTAAGCGCAATGGGCACACCGCGAAGCTTTCCGCTTTTGGACGCGATCGCCCCGGACGCAGCCCTGCCGGAATCATCACACTCGACCTTGACAAATGCGGCAAGCTCCGGGTCTTTCAGCGCAATGGTCTTCAGGCAGGTGTCGATAGTGCTTTGAATATCGGAATTTCTGGATTTAAAGTCGCTGATCCATCCCATCGGCCGGTTTTCTATTTTTCGATAATCCGGGGAACTTCAATCATACCGCTCCGATGGCGCGGAGCCAGCCGGGTCAGGGCAGCGGCGCCGAGAGATTCCGCCGGTTCATCGTCGCGAAACACATTTTTGACCTCAAACGGGTGGCACGCGGGCTCCACTCCCGTGAGGTCAAGCTTGTCAATTTTTTTGATGTAGTCGAGAATGTCGTCGAATTGACGCCCAAGAAGGCCGCATTCCTCATCGGTGAGCTCGATTTTGGCGAGCTTCGCGATTCTCGTCACCTCTTCATTCTTCATCGACTCTCCTCATAGACTTCACCGCACAACCATAAATCATGCATGTCATCCACACGCGTCATTGTATCACGCGATCTTCGATGGCTTAATCTCAGAAAAGCTGCGGCCGAGCGCCATCCACTCTTCGAGCCTGAGGGTTTCGGGACGGCGGTTCTCGGCAATGCCGCAGTGGCTCAGAATCCCGGACCAGACCGGTTTATCCAGTCCCGTCATCCCTCCTGAGAGGGCATTCGAAATCGTCTTGCGCCGTCTGGAGAAGGCTGCGCGGACGGCGAGGCGGACCGCGGCCAGCGGCTCCGGCTCAAGAAGCGGTTCATCAAAAAAATGGATCCTGATCACGGATGATTCCACTTTGGGCCTCGGGAAGAACACCTCCGGGCCCAGATTGCAGATCACATCGATTCGCGCGTGCAGGGACATCCAGATCGGAAGGGATCCGGTATTTCGGCCGGGAGGACGCGCTGCGAGGCGCGCGGCAAAATCACGCTGCACCGTCATTACCACGTCCCGCCATCTCTTGCGGTGCGCAATCAGGAGATCCAGTATCGGCGAAGAGATCTGATACGGAATGTTTCCGACACAAACCACGCCCGCGGGACGGTCAGACACTTCCCCCAGGCCCTCTTTAGCATAGTCGAGAATATCCTCTCCGATCACTCGGACGCTTGGGGATTCAGCAAAACGGTTGTTGAGATATACGAGGAACTTCCGGTCGTTTTCCACCGCCCAGACGCGGCCAAAACGCGATTCGAGTTGTTCGGTCAAAAAACCCAGCCCCGACCCGATTTCCAGTGCCTCAAGACCTTCTTCACGCGGCAGGAGTCCGCCGATCTTCTCGAGGACGCCTTCGTCCACCATAAAGTTCTGCCCCGCTCGCTTGCGAGCGGCCGCCCCGATCCGTTTGAGGATCCCGACAACACGGGCCTGATGACTCAAAAAACGGTCAATCCTTGAACGCGATGTAGGCGTTCTGGCGTAATTCGGCGAGATATTTGCGGAGCAGTTCTTCGGTTTTTTCCTGATACAAGAAATTCCGGATCCGGTCCTTGACTTCCTCCAACGATTGAGGTTCGGGGTTTCGGGTTTCCTCAATCTTAAAGATGTGGTACCCCAGCTGTGTCTTGATCGGGTCGGAGTGCGTCCCCTCATTGAGACGGAAAAGCTCCCGGTCAATGCGCTCCATAAATTGTCCCTTTTTGACCCAACCCATCTCCCCGCCTCTGTCAGCCTCGGACCCTTCTGAGTAAATCCGTGCCAGTTCTTCCATGCTCTGGCCCTGGTCGAGCTTCTCCACGATCGAAATCGCGATCGTGCGCGCCGTGTCCTCCGAGCGCACCTGCCCTGTCCGCACCAGAATCTGCCGCACGCGGACTTCTGCCTGCCCTTCAAATTCATCGACATGAGCCGCGTAATACTCCGAAACGTCTGCCGGTGACACCGAAACTCTCGATCGCACCTTGAAATCAATCATCTGGCGTTTCAGGATACGGTCATGGAACTGCTCCCGAAGTTTTTTGAAGGAAAGCCCCTGTTCACGCAAAACCGTTTCGAACACTTCCTGGTTGGGGAACTTTTTCCTCATATCATCGACCATCTCGTCGATTTCTTCTTCCTTCACTTCAAGCTCGGCCTCGCGGGCTGCCGAGACGATCAGGCGGTCCTCGACCATCTGCTGAAGCATTCGTTCACGCGCCTCTTCCATCTTGGCCTGGAGTTCCGGGCCGGAGAGCGTGGCCTTCAGCCGCGTGTAAAGGGGGTACAAAAACTGGTTCAAATCGCTCTCGGTGACAATTTCGTCATTGATGATGACGAGGATGCGGTCAACCATTTCGGAGGATGCTTGTACGGCGCCGCACGGAGAAAACACCAATGCAGCCACCGTCAATACCGCGGGCAGGATCTTCAAAAGGGTCCTACGGCTTCTCATTGGCTTCCGGGGAGGCGGAGCCGTAGACAAAACCGTCCAGTGCCTTCTCGTCAAGCTCGACTCCCGCCTTTTCTTTAAGACGATTCACGAGATCATCAAACTGCGCGCTCTTCTTCTCAACGAGAAGCCTCTCGCGGATCTCATCCTTGACGAGATCAAACTCCTTCACCTGAGGCTTGGCTTCGCCCGTAACTTTGAGGATATGAAACCCGAACGAAGACTGAATGATGCCGCTCAACTCGTCCTTCTGAAGACCAAAGGCCGCTTCCTCAATCTCGGGAATCAGCTGACCCTTTTCAAAAAAACCGATATCCCCGCCTTTGGAGGCCGTGGGATCAAGCGAAAGCGTCTTGGCCAGCTCCTCAAAAGAACCGCCGGCCTGAAGTTCGGCGAGAACCGACTCGGCCTCCTCGCGGGACCTCAGAAGGATATGCGATGCCCGAAGACGAAAAGGCGTGGTGAACTCCTCTTTGTGGGTGTCGTAATAAGACCGGGCCGCCGCGTCATCAACCGTGATGCCGTTCTCGACCTCGTCCTCGAGAAGCTTGGTGACCAGAATACGGTCCCGGGCCTGACGAATCAAATTCTGCACGTCGGCCAAATGCTGGATCCCGCGGGACTCCGCCTCCTGCAACAGCACCTTTTCAGTGACAAGGCTGTCCAGATAATCCTTCTTTTGGCGCACCGCAACCTCACGCACCCGGTCCGGAAGATTATCGAGGGCCGTCTTAAAATCCGCTTCGGTGATCCCCCCCCCATCATAGGTCGCCAATACCTCACCCTTCGAGGAATCTCTTAAACACCCCGAAAGCACCAATATAGGAAGGATCGCCGCAAAGGCAACCACAAAAAAAGCTCTTCTCATCCCCGAGAATATAGCACACCCCCACCCCCAAGTAAACCAAGAGAATATGAAAAGTGGGACAGTCCCAAAATATGAAAAGTGGGACAGTCCCAAAAAGG
>JADGBA010000058.1:6445-7674 GCA_015231685.1 Candidatus Omnitrophota bacterium
AGTCCCAAAAAGGGGCTTGAGCCTGTCCCTGTTAGGCGGTCCAATTTGTGGAGTTTAGGGCGGTCTCGTAAGCTTCGAGGTAAGCGGCGGAATCGGCGGCCAGGAGACCCGGGGATTCATAGCCCTGATAAATGTCATCCAGAACTTCAACGGTACCTGAAGCCATAGCTTTGAGCTTCTTAAGCGCGAATTTGAACACCTGAACCACGCGCGCGTTCATGCGTTGCGCAAGCGGCTGGCCTCCCCTCAGCCGCATGTAGATGCCTTGCAATGCATCCAGCTGGCGCTGCGTCGGCCGGCTCTCCCCCTCAATGGAGGCCTCGATGCTTTTGGCCAAAAAGAGCCCCATCCAGTCATGGCGCACCTGGGTCGTGTCAGCAATGGCCAAGGCCCCGTCGTGAACCTTGCCGGTGACTTCAAAAGGCGTGATTTGTACTGTAACCGCATTCTTATCCATGGGGGCTCCGTCGAGGCCCGGTATGTCAAATCCACTCACAATCCCAAGCTGCGCCAGTTTTGTAAGCGTGAGTTCAAGAACGCGTTTGGCGTGTTTATCGTGCATGATCGCGGCCGCGTCAATCGCGCTCATCGAGAGATGAATCGGTTTAACTTTAAGGCCAAACATCGCATTAGTGTAGTCCTTCAAATGGCTTTCCAAAATTCGGTCGATACTCTGAGTTCTTCCCGGCGCGACTCGCGATCCCACACGAGGCAATGATATTCCGCTTTCCGGCAACATCGGAAGGACTGCCGGGTGCTGCGCGCGGGATTGTTCGACAGAAATCAAGGCGTAACTCCCCATTCTTGGATCGGTTATGATCGGAATCCTCGCGCCCGGTTTTAGACCTGACGCAAAGGCACCCCTCTGAATTTTCCCGGCTGTAGCCGGATCCAATGCAGACGGTTCAACCGCTACTCCCGGAAGGGACAGATCCGGCTTCAACAAATGCGCCGGGACTCTACGTCCATTTTGCGCGGCAGCAGCGTCGCCCAAACGGGATCCCTGTCTTTGGGCCCGCGCCATGAAAGCTTCTGTCATTCTGACATGACCGCGCATGAACGCAAACAGTCCGGGCCCGGTCTTCCATACCCTTTCCGAGCCCTCCGAAACCTGCACCTTCCAATAAAGAAACTGCTCATACCACGCAGACATGGCCGCAAGATTCTTCCCATTCCACTCAGATTCATGCATGACGAGATTCCCGCCCACAATAAACAAACGGTTAACG
>JADGBA010000059.1 GCA_015231685.1 Candidatus Omnitrophota bacterium
TTGCCCAAAAAACGGCTGAATACGAGACGAGCGGTCGATTCGGTCTCACGTACGGTTATGCTCATACCAGAAGTCCTGGGCCTGGGCCTCGTATTGCAGAAATGCCTCGACAACCACGCCCGCCGCACGCTCCCGCAGTTCGGAAGGCAGGCTCTGAGCCCTCTCTTCGGCGTAGCGCCGCACCCACCCCTCATCCATCGGTTCGGCAACATTGATACACGTGAATCGGTCGATTTCGGCCGCGCTCAGGAAAGTCTTCTCCTGGGACGATCCGGTCGCGACAACCCTCAAGTTTGAAGGCGCGCGGCAATAGCACCAGCGGGCAAACCCTATTCCCCATGCGGCGTTTTGGGAGGCTTCATCAAGAGACAAGGCCGCGGCGTCTTCATTCACATCCGAATACTGCTGCCTCAAGCTCTCCCAGAGACCCGGATCCGCTTCCTCGCGCGAGCGGATTTGGTCAAACAGCCGCTCGGCGATCTCCGGTGCAATCTCCTCTTCCAGGGATTCGAGCCGCCCGGTCTGCAGGAATTCGTTCAGAAGCGGCGCCGATTGGGGATTAAGCCGTGTGTACTGCTCAAGAAGAAGGTAATGGGTCCGACGCGCATCGGTGCCCCCCGCCCGCTCAAACCGGGCCTCCTCAATCGCCTGCGGCAAAAGCCCCAGCCCCAAATCAAATTGCGGTGAGAGCCGCCTGAGAAATCCCCACTTCCTCAGAACCGTCATGGCGTTCGCGATGATTCCGCTCTTCGCCACGGCCGGAACAAAACCTCTCAGGAATTGGCGCTTCCGGTGAAAGAAACTGAGCGGCACGCGCTTGATGCGCGCCTCGGGATCAGCCTCCCTTACGGCATTGATGACATCCTCCGGAGCCGTCGTCGCATTCGAAAAAACCATAAGCGGCTTATCGTCCAATTGCAAAGCGGACCGGAACGCACGCTTCAGGTTCACACCGCCGGCAGGCGGCATCCCCTTTTCTCCGAGAATCTCATGCACGATTTTGCGCGCGCGGGACTTGTCCGTGATTTCTTTCCACATGTAGACGTATACTTCCTCGACAGCCGCCGCAAAGGCCTCCTCGGCAGGTACTCCCGGCTCCAGGTAAGACGCAAACCGCTTGAGGACCCGCAGGAATTCCCGGCGGGTGACAGCCTGCGGGGAATTCAGAAGATGCTTGTTTTTTTTGGCGTCCTGGAGGGCCAGATGGATTTCATGAAGGACGCCGGCATAACGCGAAAGATGCTCCTCAAGCCCAAAATTCCTGAAAAATCCCTCGACAATTCCCCGAAGCTCGTCGGGATTTCCCGCCACGTGATAGCGCGGCACATGAGCGCTCACACGCGGCGGCGTGGCATTCCGCCCCGAAAAGCTCTCGGGATTCACCGTATAAAGCCAGAGATTGTTCCGCGCAATCGTCTCCTGACGCACCTCGGGTCCGCCTTCGCGGGTCGGGGCAAATTCCGGAAGGTATTTGCGCTTACGGCGTGTGACTTCGGGATAAAGCCAATAATAAAGTGCCGAGCTTTGATTGGTGTTGATTTCGTTAAAAAGAAACGTATTGCCGCCTTCAGCCAGGCGCCTCAGGTATTCGGGCTCATAAAGCTCATAACGCCCGTCACGCGTCACACGGATCTGCCCTCTGAATTCGGCGAGGTTCGTTTCTTCGTTCACGGTCGTTTCCCTGAGTTCATTCCCGATAAGCGCCGAGAACACCCGCCCCATCTCGGTTTTGCCTTCCCCGGAAGGCCCCTCAAGCTGTGCGGCGCCGCTGCCGAAACGCACATCCCGGGCAAGCTGCCCAAAAACACGCACCTCAAGCTCCGTTGTCACAAACCCGTGTCCCTCATGGCGCTTCGCCCACCAGATCCGGATCACCTCCTCGGCCGTGGCTTCGGGGTTCTCGTCAGCGCATTCGGCCAAATCTTCGGGCATATCGAACCCGACGCCGTCAAACACGATCTGCCCTTGCGCCACTTGAATACGCGGTGTCGTGACGCTCTCATCCTTAAGATATTCCAAATGAGCCCGGTCGCGGGCGTTCGTCATCCGGCGATACAAATAATCGTAGGCCTCCTTTCGGGCAATCTCGGACTGCTTGCATCCTTCGAGTTCGCTCCGGCCCCGAATCCGGCGCGCGATCTCAATAAGATCCATGAACGACAAATCAAAATTCTCTTCCATGCTCTTACGCTTCAGCGACATGAAGACATCCCACAGGAAGCGCTCGACTCCCGGGTCGAGGCCCTCCCGGATCGACAAATACCCCGTAATCTCGGCTTCGGCAACAGCAGGCTCAGGCCAGGCCGCTTCGGGCCGAATAAGAAAATTCAGAAGACCCGTTTCTGCCGCATGAACAAAGCGCCCTTTGAGATAAGCGTGGAGTTCTTTTCCGAGCGTTTCTTCGGAAGCGCCGTCGGGGTACTTCTTCACAAACGCACGCGCAAACGCATAAATATGGCGAAATCCTATTTCGGGATCAACCTCATAGCGCGTCCGCCGGAGCGCATGATAGACCCTGGCCAAAAATGACGCTGAACGTGCATCCAATCCGGTTTGTCTGATGAGCGCGGCGGAGCGACGCCCCACCTCCGCTTCGGGAACCGGCACACCCACGGACTGCACGAGCGGACGGTTCATGAAGGAGTCGTCCTGAATGGCGTTATCCTGGTGCATCGTAAAGATGAACTGCAGATTCGGGGGCAACACCACCTTCTGGCCCCGGTCGGGCACTTCAACCATCTTCTCCCAAAGAACAGGATTGAGCTGCACCCGCACCCGGTCCGGAAGGGCTTCGACGTTGTCGATAATGATGTGGTAACGGCGGTCGGGATCCTGACGCGCCGCCTCGGCCATGCGAACAAGAATCCCGTCACGCCACTCCATGAGCTCGCGCCAGCTGCCCGAGTGCTTCAGATGCGTCGCGATCGCCAGACGAAGCACCCTATCCTGACGCAATTCGGGATCCCCGAGCCAGTATTCATAGTAGGAATCCGCTTCTTTATCGTCGAGATCGAGAATGTCCTTTAGCGCGTCCCGGATCCTGCGCGGGCTTGTCTCGGCGCTTTGGCTGACAAGCCGCTGGACCTCAGCCATCGTCAGATTCTTCTTCGGCAGGTGCATTCCGAAGAGCTCGCGCCGGCGCGTAAAACCGCTCGCCGACAGTCTCACCGTCCGCCCGTCTCCCTCGTCCAGGGATTCGAGGATATCCTCAACGACGGGTGAGTTGTCCGAGTCAACCTTGAGCAGAAGCGGCCGCGACACCTGGGATGCGCGCTCAATCAGGGCACGAAGACTGACTTCGAGAGGCACTTCATCCGCCCCGGGGCTCCGCCCAAGGTTCTCGTAGTCGGCGTAAGCAATGATGTCCTCGATACGTTGGCGAAGATTCGTCCTGAGCGACGGTGAGTCGATCATGGCCTTGCCGAAGAGCGACTTGTACTCCCGGGCCTGGAAGGCCTCCGAAAGCAGGGTCATGAATTCCCACTTCGCGCGCGGGTCCGTGATCGCGCGGCCGTACACGTTGAAGGCGGTCAGGATAAACATCTCGAGGACGTTTTCGAGCCCTTCCTGCTGCAGATAGTAGCGGCTGAAGTCCACGTTGAACCGCACGAGCTCGCGGAAGGTGATCGTGTTCTCCCCCATCCCCCCGAAACGCTTGACGAGATCCATCACTTTGCGGTTGAGATCCACGCTAAGTGAAATAACGGTGTCCTGCTCGGAACGTGTCAGTGTGGTGCGTTTTCCCTCAAAGAGAACCTGCAAATAATGCTGCACAAGCTCCCAGTACTGGCTCTCGGGCATCTCTCCCCGGACGATCGGCATAAAGATCTGTTCGATCTCCTCTTCCCGCGTGCCGTCCGCGCGTGTCACCTCATAACGCATGTCGTAACTGAGTCCGAAGGTGGCGGATCCCGCGTCTTTCTTGAGATTCAAGAAGAGATATGCCGCTTCGGGCTCGGACTTATACCCCTCCCGCGTGATCAGCGCTTTAAGCTCCTCAATGTGACGCGTCGGAAGCGCATCCTTCAGATGCCGGGGAATTTGACTCAGCTCCAGGTCCTCACGTGTCACCTCAATCCCTTCGCGCCTGAGACTCTCGATCACATCATCAAAAAGGTCACTGTCCTCATCCGGTAATCCCGGGGAACTAAGCCGAGTACCTGCGGGCCCCGGATAATGCTCGAGATACAAAAGAGCGGCTTCTCTGCGGCCTTCCCGATCCGCCAGTTTCGGATTGGCGGTTGCGGAACACTCCACGATCAGCTTGATCACATCATTGATGCGAACCAAATCCGACGGCTTGATCTCGTTGGGATGATTCCGGCAGATACCCCTGAAGAGAGCCATCCCTTCCTTCCACCGGGATTCGCCCAAAAGACGAATAAACCGGACCATAAAATCAACAAATTCCTCTTCGGTCACCCCCCTCAAATTCGAAAGACGATAAGAGTCCCCCGACGGATTCGCTCCGGTGATTTGTCGTCTGATCATGCCCTGATAGGCGCTCAAAGACTCCCGTTCGAGAATCGCTGCCAGAATCCGTGGGTGAGCCAAATGCCGGAAACCCCCGCCAAACTCCGTGTCCGAAATGATCTGGCTTATCGAACGAAGCTCGTCTGCAAGCGCGTTGCGATTCGGCCTCAGCGTCAGGCGTTCTATAAGCTCCGGGCTAAGGACGCGTCCGCTTGTCGTCATCGCCATAAATCGCCACCGGGCAATGTCGTGGAGATGATCCAGCGGATCGAAGCACCGATTGTTTCTGATATATTCATCCCACAATTTCTCAAGAAACTTGGGGTCCCATAAATCA
Source organism: Candidatus Omnitrophota bacterium (assembly GCA_015231685.1). GTDB lineage: Bacteria > Omnitrophota > Gorgyraeia > 2-02-FULL-51-18 > JAGOUK01 > JADGBA01. The sequence continues at coordinate 4,811 of JADGBA010000059.1, forward strand.
GATGGATTCTCTCCTTCCGGCAGCGGCGTGATCACGTCACCGGTGATTCGGTCGCGGGCCAACTTTTGAATCACCGGGATGACTTCCGCCTCTTTTCTGAGATAAGCGGCGGTGATGAGGATGCTTTCGGCATAAAAATCCGAGATCCGGGCCCATCCGGCCCTTCCAAGGCGCGTCTTCAAACGCCTTCGCGCATCCTCACTCAAATACCCCGTAACTTCATCCATTCGAGCATCGTCGGCTTCGGGGCCCGTGAGAAGCCAGCGTTTGAACCTCTCTTCCACCCCAAGAAGAAGCCGGTAATCCTCCGCTTGATCGGCCGAACCGATGATACTCATGAGGTCGTCATCTCTTCTTAAGAGCGTCTGCGCCACGCGGGTCAAAAATTCCACGGTTTCCTGATCGAACCGGTCACGGCCGTTTATCCTCAAAAGTTCCGTGATCACGTCCGAATCCAAAATCACCTCATAAAGCGGCGATAGCGTTGTCCTCAATCGGACATCCCGGGAAAGACTGTGTGTCGCGTCAAAACTGCGAATGTGTTCCGTAAAGTACCGCACACTCCGATAAAGGTCTTCAGAAGCGTGTGTGTGCCCGTAGTTTTGAAGCTTCACAAAGCGCTGCGCCAAATCACGCGCCTCATGCTGGTCCGTCCCGGGAACTCTCCAGGCCACAAGCTGATCCACCGATGCCACTGACAAAAGCTCACGAGCCCTTTGAATCAACTTCAGGTTTGGGTCCATGCTCTCGGGGGGATAGCTTGTGCGGCTGGTGGCCCAATGAATGAGAACCGCTTTGGCGGCGTCCGACGACGCCGCTTCATGCAAGAGTTTCTCCGCGAAACTTCTTCCCGCGAAGCGCCGGGCGATCTTCTCGCACAAGAACCGCGCCGTCTCAACGTTGTTTGCATCATCCAGAAGGGCGGCATACAAGGCATCCAATTCGTCAACACCCAAAGAGGGGTCAAGCTCACGAATCTCAAGAAGGGCACGGACCACACCGGGATTTTTTTGTTCCGCGACGGCCGCGCGTGCCGACTCCACCACCCGCGGAGGACTGCGCTCGGGATCCAGCGCCCGGACAAGCCACCTTACACGCGGCGTCCCTTCGCCCGCACGCATGAGCTCCCGGTGAATCGTCTCCCGCGCGGACCGGATCCGGCCTTCATAGAGATCGGCATAAAAAACGGCTTCGGGAATTCCGGAATCCCGAAGCGCCCGGGCCGCCAGGTTTCCCTTGACGATACTCCCCAAAGCTCCGAAGAGCGCACCCTGGCCTAAGTCGTCATACTCCCTGAGGTATCGCCTCTCAAGATCCCGTATCCTTCTCTCTGCTGTTACGAACTCTATAAATCCCTTCCAGAACATTGCGGCATAAACGACAAACGGCCACCCCACAAGACTCACCGCTCGCGACAGGTACCCCGCAAACCCTCCGGACACACCGCCGCCGGTAAGACTTCGATACCCGTCCGCAACGCTCATCATGACCGCGCCGAACCATAGAACCGTGAGGGGCAAGGACACCACAAAGAGAATCCGCCCGACACCGGGCACCCAACGACCCATTGCAACCGGGAATCGGTCTATGCCCACCCGCGCGCCCGTCGTGAGGCCCCGAGCTGGAGACACCCCGGCCCTGCGCCTCAAATGATTCATAACAACGGCACTCCGCCTCTCTTCGGGAACGTTCTCCAGCATCAAGCGAAGTCCCTGATAAAGATACTCAATCTCTCTGTCCATTCGCTCTTTGAGGCCCTGCTCGTCGGAGGGTCTGTTCTGCACCCGGACCAGACAGTCATTCAACAGCTTCAAAGCGTCTTCACCATTCTCCCCGGCGGCCTGCTGGATCCAAAACACCGGAACGGGATTCAAGATTCTCACAGGCCCCTCAAAAAAGGCGTTTCTTCTGAGAAACAACTCAAAAGAGCTCATGCGCCGGTACTGATCAACAAAATGCTCCGTCAATCTCGCGACATCCAAACCGCCGAATTCCTCCGCGTCGAAGACTACGCCAAACCTCCGGTTCCAATCCGCCGTGCCGGTGAGGCCTTCGAGTTTGCGGGCCGTCGTCACCAGGGACGAGGTCGCGTCCAAAAAATCAAAAAACTGCTCATACCGGGTGATCCCCCTCATATACGGATAGATCGTTCGGGCCGTCGTACGGCGAATTTGGGGATCCGGCACCAGATCTCCGAGAGAAAGCTCAAAATCCCCGGCCGACATGACCTGCAACCGTTTGAGAATTTCCTGCCTTTGCTTCCGCGCAACCGCGCGCCCCGGCGGTTGGTTGCTTTTCCGCCGGAGGGATTCCAATTGGCTCGCCAAATAAACCACTCCCGCGAAGAGGCGCGGGTCGTCTCCGGTATTTTTGAGAATTCTTGAAATGATTTGCCCGATCTGTTCCTTGTCCATATGCGTCAAAAAGTCTCTCGAATCCGGAGAGACCATCGTCACATAAGACGCAATGGCCATCTTTCGAACCTCCGGGTCCCGCGACGTTTCGAGCAGGTGTATGAACGTCTCGGTGCGGTTGGGTATTCCGTATTTCGAGTTCCCGATCACGGACAAGAGCGCCTTCGAAGACCGTGTTCGGCGGCGAATTTCTCGAAGAGACCCCGAAATCATCTCCCTGTAAACGGCGGGCAAATCCACCCAGCCCAGCCCCGATGGCCGCGTCCATTCCACCAAGGAATCGGCCAAATCATCCGACGGA
>JADGBA010000060.1:0-942 GCA_015231685.1 Candidatus Omnitrophota bacterium
TTCCGTAGGTGGCGAGGGCGAAGTGGCGACCCCGGACGGCGGGGCGTTTTGGGGTGTCGGCACCGGATTCTGGCGCACGGGATCTCACGATGAGGAGTTCTATTCGTATCACAACTTCGACGGCGGGTTTTATGTGCTCTATCAGTCGCCCGAAGGCGATATCGGCCTGGCCTCCATGCCGCTCACCGCGGGTGAGGATTATGCTTCCGCCGGGATCTGGCAATTGACGACCGGCTGGAACGAAAGCCTCAAAATCGACGGCGCGTCGATACAACGCAGGGACCGGCTCACGCCCGAGGAATTTGTGAGCCGGATCCAATCAGAAAATTCGACCGGGTTTACGGTGGAAGGTAATTTTGACGGCGACGGATATGTCAACGGTTCGGGGAATCTCTATCCTTACGTTTTTTACGACGAAACCGTGGAGAGCCGGGGATGGGGTGTGTTTAATATGGTTGTCGGAGATTATTCCGAGTTTGGGCACGGCTCCGGGGAAGCGGCCGGCTGGACGGGAGCCTTCGGCGGCTCGGATGACAACGACGGATACATTTCGTATCTCTTGGGCGAAATCAGTCAAGGCGCGTGGGGGGAAGAGCGTGTCAGCGGAACGATTTCGGCTCAGCAGTTGACGACCGAATCTCTTTGGACCTATGGGGGCGAGCTCTACGCCCTTGCGGACGGGCGTTGGGATGGAGAGGGCGGTGTGTACTACGGCCAATGGGAAGGGCGCGGTGCGGGCACGCTGGAAGTGTCTCCGCTGACCTTCTCCGGGAGCTGGGGGAATGAGCCGAGTTCGATCTATCGGGATGATGACGGCTACCTGTCGTGGTTCGGAGAAGACAGGGGCTTGATCGGAAGCACGCGGGGGGAATGGTGGAGTGCCGCGTTTCCGATGGTGGCGATGGGCGACGACACCACGACCGGCGAACGGCATGAAGCCGC
>JADGBA010000060.1:965-7443 GCA_015231685.1 Candidatus Omnitrophota bacterium
AGCGGAGATGACGTTACAAGGGACGGCGGAGCGTTTTGGGGACGGACCATCGGTCTCTGGGCTGACGGCGCGATGGACGGCGTTGTTTATGCCCTTTACATGGCGGGTGACGGTTCCGGCGATGCCGGATATCTGGTCGGTTCAATTTCCGGCGGATATTACGAGAACCTTGAACTATGGTCTGTCGAAGGGGATCTTTATCCGGACCGTATTGCAACTCTGGATGATTTGACGGCTGTGGAATTTGTCGAAAGCATTCATGGGGACGGCGATGACGAACTGAGTGTTACGGGCGGTTTTGAGGGCGCCGGAACCATCGACGGTCAAACTCAGTACGCGCGTTACATGAGCTGCGACCCGCAAGACATGTGGGGGATTCTGCATTTGAAGTTTGGCGGTTCGAACACATACTGGAATCCCTATACCGGAACCACATGGTCGGCGAAGGTCTCGAATTATGATTCCAGGGGACGTCATGCGACGCTTTATAGCCTGGATGGAAGCTGGCAGGACGGTCAAATCCGGGGCAGTGTGACGGGGAGAGAGCTTAGCGAATATCGCTTGTCGCACATCGAAGGCGACCTCTACGGCGCTTACACCGACAGCGGCGAAGGTGACGGTACCTGGGTTGCGACAGCGCTGAGCAAGTCATGGGACGAATATCTGACCTTAAACGGTGTCGTGGGCGAAGGCGATGGCTCCGAGGGAGGGCTTTATGCCAATGGCTCAGGGTCCGCGAATCATGTGCATACACCCTTTGGTCTCATCGGCGCGGTTGATACCACCTGGGACGGTCCGATGGATTACTTCGTGATCGGCAAGTTCAACAGCGTGGGGCCGCCTGAGAATTTGTTGCTGCATACGAGCTTCAGGAGTTCCGACAGCGAAGGCGGGACGACGCCGGACGGCGGGGCTTATTGGGGTATTTCAATGGGTCTCTGGAAGGGTGAAGAAATCCGCAGCCGGTCCTTGTCGTTCTATGTGGACCCCGACGGGGCGTTCGGGTACTTGGACGGAAGTTTTGGCGGTTCCTATGACACGGACAATACGATGTGGGAAGGCGATGGGACACTCACGCCGACAGAGCTTCTCGCTGAGTCCGGCCTTACAGCCGGTAATCTGCAGTCTTCGGTTGAGATGGAATCCGAGATGGGATTTTTGCTTTCGGGCGACTTCGCGGGCTTGGGGGATATTTGGGCTTCCGGTACGGGCCGGACGTGGCGGGTCGAAGACGGCGAAGACGGACATCTTCCGTACGGCATTCTTGAGTTTGCGGTCGGATTTGATGAAGGGGAATACGGCGGTTATGAAGAAAAGCCTTTGGAGACGTCCTCTTGGACGGCTTCCTTCGGGGGTTCTGTCGACAATTATGATCGCAACTATTTTCTGGCCGACATCACCGGTGGCAAATGGGAAGATGGTGAGCTTTCGGGTCTTCTCAGCGGTTTTCGTATGACAGAAACCGAGATGAGGGATTTTGAGGGCAATCTTACAGGCGTTGCTGACGCCTGGAGCAGTGACGGAGGTTGGATTGCAACGGCCCTGGCGCGCGAAACCATTACCCCACTCTCGTTCAGCGGGTATGCGGGCTGGGAGGCGGAAACGTTTTATGTGAACGATGAAGGTTATTTCGGGCAGGTAGCGGACGATTTTGGTCTGATCGGCGCAGTTGATTCTCCCTGGAACGCGCCCACGGAGGTCCGCGGGATCGGAGAGTATTCGTTGTACGAAAATCCGAGTTCCGCCTATCTCTGGATCACCCGCGTCGAAAGCCATAATGCTATTGAAGGCGACGCCACGACCCTTGATGGCGGCGCGTTTTTGGGTTACACCGTGGGCTTGCTTCACGATGGCACGATCGAAGGCACGGTCCTGGCGCATTATCAGGATCCGTCATCGAATTTTGGGTATCTCGAGGCGGGGATTACGGGCGACTACTACGAGCACCCGGATATGTGGAGCTTTGGCGGAATCTGGGGCGCTCATGCGCTGGGAACGGTCATCGAGTCGAATGCTTCTGATTTCAACAATGAGTTGAATTTTGATGGCTTTGACGAAAACGGCAGAACCTTCTTCGCCGGACATTTTGCAAACGGTGAAGGCTGGATGGAAGCCGGTGATCCTGACGGAGTAGAGATTTACAACGGTGTGGCTCGGGATGATCTCTGGCACATGGGCGTTGCTGAGTACGGGAACGGCAACGCGTATTCTAACCCCGAGCACTCCGATACCTGGACCGGATTCGGCGCGTCGGATGATGAATCTTATGTGCAGCTTTTGCCCATTGAAGGCACCTGGGAGGACGGTCTTATTCTGGGTTCGGGGACCGGAACGGCGATCGATTTTGAAGAAGGATATATTCTGTCCCTGACTGCGGATTTTTATGGTCTCTACAATGATGCGGTTGAATCGGAGGACTGGATCGGCGCAATGATTTATCAGGCGGCACTCAGTCCGATCGGATTCAGCGGGATCTGGGGCGATGTGGAATTCGGCGAAGACAACGGGCTCTATCGATTCTTTGACGGAGAAATGGATTTCGTCGGGAGTTCGGGGACCGGCCTCATGGCTGCGGTCAACGCACCTTGGGACGAAGGCCCCTCGTCAGTGACGGCCATCGGGAGTTATGAGGCCGAAGCTGACGCTCCGTATTTGTGGCTGGCACCGGTCGAAAGTTATGATTACTCTGAAGAAGCTTCGGTTACTGCGGACGGCGCGTTCAGGGGGTGGGCGGCCGGCGTATGGACTGACGGCGGCGTCAGAGGATTTTTTAACGCGCTGTATCTGGACCCCGACGGGAATGCGGGAATTCTGACGGCGGATATCGACGGCGGGTATTATCCTGCCCCCCAGATGTGGTCGGTCACCGGCGCGCTTGATTCGGCCTATAAAGAAAATTTGGGCGAATTCAGCGTGTGGAATTTTGTGGAAGATTGCTGGCCGGATTACCAGTCCATGGAGGGGCAATTCGGATCGTTCGCGGACGGCGGGGCACTTTCGGGTACGATTGAACAGTGTTCCCTGGAAATCGACACCGACGGAAATATCGGTTGGGGGATCTGGGTAAACCTGATCGGGGGTCAATATCTCCAGAGTGAATCCGAATCCTGGTCGTTGCCTTTCAGCGGGTATGGATCAAGCGGCGAAGAGTCTGACGGTCCGTTTCTGGCTGGCATCATCCGGGGAGACCGGTGGTCCGATGGCCGACTGGACGGCAATGTGGATGCGGTGTGGTTGAGCGATCCCAGCGTGGAGTGGGAAGGGGAGGGACGCAGCCTGAAGATTCAGGTGGGCACCGCACAGGGGCCGGTCACGGGCGACTATCAGATCGAGGGTGAAGAATGGAGCGCTGTCGGCGCGGGCGAATGGGTCGAGGTCGCGGAGCTTTTTGATGTGAATGATCTTGCGGAATTGACGCAGGAGCTTGTGAATGCCGGTAACCTCGTCAATTTGCCCATCACGGAAATGTACAATCTCATCGACATGACGGGTAGCGGCAATTTTGCGGCCGGTGGAATTCTTCAGGCCACGATGGATCTCAATCTTTACGGGGTGAACGGGCCCGGGTCGATGGAAGGCATCTGGGCAGCCTTGCTGGAAGGCAGTTTTATGGGAGCAACAAGCAACGACTGGGCGCTGAACTTCGGGGGCGAGAACGACACGGTGCAGTTTACCGGAACGAGCTGGAGCGACAACCAGTGGATGGCTGATGTGATCGGACAGGTGGACGGTAAAAGCATTCAAGGGGTGGCTGAAGGCCAATACCAGGAGCTTGAGTCCGGATCCGGCGTGTTCAGCGGAGCGGCAACGGGGAATTGGGAGAATGGCATCGCGGTGGCAAATAGAGATGATGCACCTGTTTGATCCGCGGCACGGCTGCCGAATCGCTTTGTCGATCTTTGTGATATTGAGCGCCGGAACGCTCTCGGCGTGTGGCCGCGACCCGGCGTCACGGGATGTGGTTGCGACAGTGAACGATGAAGCGATCCGTCCGGCGGATTTCCGCAGCCTTCCGGGCAGGGAGTCTTCGCCCGAAAAACAACTTGATTCGCTTATCGATGAACGACTCCTGATTCAGGAAGCCAAGAAGCTCCGGCTGGATGAGGCGGAGCCGTTTATTCGCACGATCAAGCTCTTTTGGGAGCAGACCCTGATCCGCGATCTCATCCGGCACAAGGAGGCGGAGTTCGCCGCCAAGGTGTCGGTTGACGAATCGGAGATTCAGGCCTATTATTCGCGTCTTGAGGGACAACGGGGGACGCTCGAAGAGAACCGGGACAGGATTCGGGGGATACTTCGGGGGGAGAAGGTTCGCGGTCTTATCGAAACGTGGCTGGTGGATGCCCGGGAGGGCGCCCGCATCGATGTGAACCGCGAGATATTGGAAGGCATCAACTGATTCATGGGTTCCACGCCGCACCGAAGAAAGAATTATTTTATCAAGAAGCGCTTTCAGGCCAATTTCTTCCTGAGATTCGCGGCGCTTCTTCTCTTTGAAGCCCTTCTCATCCTGGGGCTTTTTTTGGTGGTGTCCAAGGGGAGTCTCACGGCCGCCTATCACGAAAACACCTTTACGCTTGCCAGGACCGGAAAGTTCTTCTTCAAGGAGCTGGCAGCGGTCATTTTGATGACAGGCATCGCAGCGGCCGCGGCCGCCTCGCTGGTCTTCATGTTCTTGTCGCATCGGATCGGCGGGGCGTTGTACCGTTTTGAGAAGACGCTGCGGCAGGCAAGGGAGGGCGATTTGTCGGTGAGGGCTTCGCTTCGCAAGACCGACGAACTGCATGACCTCAACATCGAGTTGAACGCTTTTTTGGACGCCACCGAAGCGCGGATTGCGGAGATACGCGGGGAAGTTGAGCAGGCTGCCGGCACCTCCGAACCTACCGGGAAGACCTTGGCCCGTGCCAGGCAATTACTTGCGTGGTTTAAGACTGCCAAATAGCATGTCCGGTATATGGCTTCGGGCGCTGACCCTGCTTCTTTGGGGTTGCGTTTGGGCCGCCGGCGTGGGGATGACGCCGGGTTGGGCGGCGGAGCTTGGGTCGCCGGTTTATTTTGAGACACGGTATGCTGATGTTTATTACACCGATGGCAAGGCGCTGGGCGACTTCCTGTGGCGGATCAGCGGACGTCGTTTTTATCCGGCTGAGGACAACGCGGAGGCGGTTTCCAGCGTGGATTATCTGGTGGACCGAGTTCAGTCGATTCTTGATATGCGGCCCGACCCCTTCAAGTTCCGGGTGGATGTCTTGAGCGGTTACACCAAGGGTGATATTGCCGCTTACCTTCCGAATGGCCGTTCCATCAAGGTTTATGCCGACCGTGTCACGGACGGCGTGTTCGCGCACGAAGTGGCGCACGCGGTGATGGACCAGTATTTTGAATCGGCCCTTCCCCGGAAGGTTCAGGAGATTCTTGCGCAATACGTCGACAGGCATTTGTGGGAGGATTATTGATGAATTTCGTATCAACGCCTTTGCCCGGCCTCATGGTGATTGACCCGAAGGCGCATCGCGACGCGAGGGGGTTTTTTGTGGAAACTTACCGGAGCGACATTTTTGCCTTAAACGGGATTTTGGACGTCTTCGTGCAGGACAACCACAGTCTTTCCGCCAGGGGGACCTTGCGCGGGCTCCACTATCAACTGAAGCCCCGCGCTCAGGCCAAGCTGGTCCGCGTGACTTGTGGAGAAGTGTTCGATATCGCGGTGGACATTCGCAGGCAATCTCCGACCTTCGGCCAATGGCACGGCGAGGTCCTTTCCGCAGAAAACTTCCGTATGCTGTATATTCCCGCAGGATTCGCGCATGGTTTCTTGGCGCTCAGTGATCGGGCCGAAGTGCAGTACCAGGTTTCGGATTATTACTCCCCGGAGCATGAGCGGGGTCTCCGGTGGGATGATCCGAAGCTGGCCATTGAATGGCCGGATGCCGGAGCGCCCCGCCGCATGACCGATAAAGACCTGCGTTATCCGGCTCTCGCCGACGCGGAGGTATTTGACTGATGTTTTTTGGGTCACCGGGCATGGGGGAGCTTCTCGTTGTTTTTGTGGTGGTGCTTCTTGTCTTCGGTAGTTCCCGGGTACCGGAATTTGCCCGGATGCTGGGCCGCGCAATCCGTGAATTCAAAAAAATCGTCAACGAAGTGAATACGCCCGATGACCCCGACGCGACCGACGACGGACCCCGATCCAGCCGACGCTGACGGGATGTATCCTGACGAATGCCGCAAGCCCTTTCTCGGGCATCTCGAGGATTTGCGCCGATGTGTGCTGCGTTCTCTGGCGGCTCTGGTGGTGACCATTCCGGTGGGGTATTATTTTTCGGACCAGATCCTGTTCTGGATGAGCTCACCCGTGCGCGATCGGGTCGAACGCCTCTATTACTTTGCCCCGCAGGAGGCGTTCCTCGTGAAGCTCAAAGTGGCGATTTTTGCCGGACTGATTCTGGCTTCGCCATTCGTGATCGCGCAGATC
>JADGBA010000061.1 GCA_015231685.1 Candidatus Omnitrophota bacterium
CTTGGCCGTATCGGCCTTAAGACCCATGCCGCATGCGGCCTCGATCATCTTTTCGGCCAGCAAGAAGAAATATGCCGGGCCTGACCCCGAGACCGCGGTAACGAGGTTCATCGCCTTTTCCGGAACTTGAACGGTTTCGCCCAACGATTTAAGAACCGCTTCGACGAGGGTCTGATGTCTGGAGGTGGTGTTTGACCCCATGGCGTAGGCAGATATGCCCGCTCCGATCAGCGAAGGCATATTCGGCATAACCCGGACAACCGGACATTTTTCCTTGAAGGCCTTCGAGAGCCGTGCGATGGGAATCCCTGCGGCGATGGAAATCACCAAAGTGGTTTTGGGAGTGCAGCTGGCGATTTCATCAAGCACCGGAACGATCATGTTGGGTTTGACGGCCAGGATCAGAACGTCCGCGATGCTGGCGGCCTGACGGCTGGTTTTTGCCACACGGATACTCATGCGTCTCTTAAGGAGAGCCGTCTTCTTGGTATCGACATCAAACACGTGAATATTCTGGGGATAAAAGGACGAATCGACGAGACCCCGCAGGATGCTCGCGCCCATGTTGCCGCAGCCGATGAGACCGATCTTTAGCCGATTCTGAGGGTGTTTGCCGACCGCCATGACGGAAACATTGTGCTACAATACCGAACTATGTTCAAGCTGGAAGTCCGGGTAAAACCGCAAAGTCCCGTGGAACGGGTCGAGTTGAGCGGTTCTTCGGCCCTTGTGAGGGTCAAAGCCAAGCCGACGGACGGAAAGGCCAACGGCGCGGTGGTGCGTCTTCTGGCGCGCCATTTTGGGGTAAGCCGTTCGCAGGTGGTGATTCGCATCGGCAAGACATCCAGAAGAAAGGTGATCGAAATCCATGCAGACAAACCTTGAGCTTCACAGGCTGGAAACCATTCAAGAAACCGCCGCGGTTTTGAAGAAAGCCGGAGCCAAAAAAGGCAGTATCGGCATTGTGCTCGGAACCGGTTTGGGAAGCCTGACCCGTATCATCCGCTCAAAGTGCGTGGTGCCTTTTGAGGACTGTCCGCATTTTCCGCGGGCGACGTCGGTCGGTCATGCGGGCAATGTGGTGATCGGACGTCTGGAAGGCCGGGATGTCATTGCCATGGAAGGGCGGTTTCATTTTTTTGAGGGACATACAATGCGGGAAATCACTTACCCGGTCCGCGTGATGAAGGCGCTCGGGGCAAGCGCGCTTTTTTTGTCCAACGCGGCCGGCGGTCTCGACCCGCTATTTTGTCTCGGGGATTTGATGCTCATGACAGATCACATCAACCTTTTGGGGGAAAGCCCCCTTGCGGGCCCGAACGATGATCGTTTGGGGCCCCGGTTTCCGGACATGTCGGAACCGTATGACCCCGCATTGTGCGCGATTGCGCGGAGGTCGGCCCTGGATTTGAAGATCCCATTAAAGGAAGGCGTGTATGCGGCAGTCAAGGGTCCTCAGCTCGAAACTCGCGCGGAATACCGGTATTTGAGAGCCATCGGCGCGGATGCTGTGGGCATGTCCACTGTCCCGGAAGCGATCGTGGCCGCACACGCGGGTCTGAAGACCTGCGCCTTCAGTTGCATCACGGATCTGTGCCTGCCCGACGCGCTCGAGAAGGTCGACATCACCAAAATCCTGGCCACCGCGGCCAAATCCGAACCCGTGCTGACGGAACTTCTGGCCCGAACGATCCGCAGGATGCCGTAGCCATGGCGGGCGATTTCAAAAATACCCTATGTCTTCCGCAGACGGGCTTTCCGATGAAGGCCAATCTGCCCGTTCGCGAGAAGGAAATCCTTGAACGCTGGCACCGCGAACGCTCCTATCAGGCTCTCCGCGAGCTCGTCAAGGGGAGGCCTTCCTACGTGCTTCATGACGGCCCGCCCTTTGCCAACGGGGATATTCATCTCGGACATGTGCTCAACAAGGTTCTCAAAGACGTCGTGGTGCGTTACAAGACCATGCGGGGATTTGACGCACTCTACATCCCGGGCTGGGACTGCCATGGGCTGCCTATCGAGCACCGTGTTGCGAAGAGTCTTTCGGGTTCAGAGAAAACCCCGGTTGAGATCCGGCGCCGGTCGGCGGAATACGCCGCGAAGTACATCGATATTCAGAAGGAACAGTTTATGCGGCTGGGGATCTGGGGGGAGTGGGGTGCGCCTTATATTACGATGGAACCCGGTTATGAGGCAGGTATTCTGAGAGTGTTTGCCACACTTGTCAGGCAGAAGCTTGTGTTTGAGGGGCTCAAACCCGTGTTTTGGAGTACCGGATGTCGCACCGCGCTGGCGGAAGCGGAAATCGAATACGAGGACAGGCGGGATGCCGCGGTGTTTGTCAAATTCGATGTGGAACAATTTTCGGACAAGGCGCGGCCTATCCTTGATCAACATCTTCAGAGCCGGAAGGCCGCGCTTGTGATTTGGACGACGACCCCCTGGACCCTCCCCGCCAATCTGGCTGTGGCGGCGAATCCCGCTCTGACGTACGCGCTTGTTCATGATGGGGAAGAGTGGCTTGTGGTGTGCTCGGGCCGGATCGAAGAGCTCCGGAAAACGAACGGCGCCCGGTATGAGGTCGCGACGGAAATTTCGGGGGCGGCTCTGGAAGGAACGGTTTACCGGCATCCGTTTCTGGAACGGCAGGGCCGGGTTCTAGGTGCGGATTTTGTGACAGACGATTCCGGTTCGGGACTTGTACACATTGCTCCCGGACACGGTAAAGACGACTATGTGTTGGGTCAGAAGCACGGCTTGGAGCCCTTTTCTCCCGTGGACGACGCGGGACGTCTGACCGTCGAATGCGGCGTGCCGGAACTGGCCGGAAAGTACGTATTCGACGCCAACCCCGAAATTGTCAAACTGCTCCGGGCCAGAAGGGCGCTTCTTTCGGAAACACCCTTTACACACAGCTATCCGCATTGCTGGCGCTCCAAAACACCGATTATCTTCAGATCCGTCAAGCAGTGGTTCATTCGTGTGGACTCCATCCGTCCCAAGGTGCTGGAGCTGATTGATTCGGTCCGCTGGGTTCCCGACTGGGGAAAGAACCGAATCCAGGGCAGCGTTTCTTCGCGGGAGGACTGGTGCATTTCGCGTCAGCGCTCCTGGGGTATTCCCATTCCGGTGTTCACGGATGCCGGCGGACGGGCGGTGCTCGATCCGGAGGCGGTGGAGCGGCTGGCTGAAATTGTGGAACGTGAAGGATCGGATGTTTGGTTCAAAACGCCGGATGCCGAAATGGCACGGCGGATAGGGCTCGACCCTGCTCTAAAAAAGGGCACGGACACAATTGATGTGTGGATCGACTCCGGCTCCAGCTTCGCTTCGGTTGTCGAAAAACGGCTCAGCTTCCCGGCGGATTTGTATCTGGAAGGCAGCGACCAGCATCGCGGTTGGTTCCAGTCCTCGCTCCTTCTCTCCGCAATGACACGCGGTCAGGCGCCGTTCAAATCGGTTCTCACGCACGGGTTCGTGGTCGACGGGGAAGGGCGCAAAATGTCCAAATCCGTCGGTAACGTGGTCGCTCCCGCCGATGTCCTGGGCCGTCTCGGCGCTGACATCCTCAGGCTCTGGGTCGTGTCGTCAGATTATGCGGACGATGTGCGTGTCTCCCCGGATATTTTTGACCGCATATCGGACAGCTACCGCAAGCTCAGAAACACGTTGCGGTACCTTTTGGGGAATCTTGCCGGTTTCCGGCCCGATGAAGACATGATGGTTCTGGAGGAGATGCTTGAACCCGACCGCTGGGCACTTTCGCGGTTGTCCGCTTTGACCGAGGAGACGACGGCGTTTTATGAGGGGTACCAGTTCCACCGTGTGTACCAGGCGCTCTACAACTTTTGTGTCAAGGATATGTCATCGGTGTATTTTGATGCCATGAAAGACCGGTTGTACGCGGACGCGCCGGATTCGATTTCCGGCCGGTCCGGACGCACCGCGCTTTTTGTCATCTTCAAGACCCTGACGCGGTTGATGGCGCCTCTCCTGGCATTTACGGCGGAGGAGGCATGGTCGCATGCACCTGAATTCGGAGGCAAGCACGCGAGCATCCACGCGGAGACCTGGCCGGAGGACCAGGCTCGATTCCGGGATATGGCGCTTGAAGAAAAATGGACCGATCTTCTGGGAGTACGGGAAAAAATCCTCAAAGCGCTCGAAGCGGCCAGAGAGAAAAAAGAGATTGGAAATTCGCTGGAGGCTGAGGTAGAATTGGCGCTCTTTTCGGAGTCCCAGTACGAATTTTTGGTTGCTTCGGTGCGAATTTTGAAGTTTTTGTGTCTGGTCTCCGAATTGCGTGTGGTTCACGTCTCCTCGAAAGAGGAGGGGGAGTTTCAGGTGCGGGTGTTTTCCGCGTGCGGACAGAAATGTCCGCGATGCTGGAACTACCGGTCCGATATCGGGCGGGACCCCCAACAGAAGGAGCTTTGTGGCCGTTGCGCCGAAGCAGTGAAAGGACGATTATGAGCAGACTCACCGCGGAAGAACTCAAAAAATACCAGGCTTTGCTTTTGAAGCTTCGAAGCCAGCTCACGGATGAGGTGGAGCACTTGCGAAATGATACTCTGAACAAATCCAGCAAGGATTTTTCGGGGGATTTATCGGGCTATTCGCTGCATATGGCGGACCAGGCCACGGATAATTACGACAGGGAATTTCTTCTGGGCCTGGCTCAGAACGGCCGTGAAGCGCTCTATCAGATCGACGAGGCCCTGAAGCGCATTGAAGATAAGAGCTATGGTCTTTGCCAGTCCTGCGAAAAGATCATAGCCAAGGCTCGCCTCAAGGCCCAGCCCTTCGCCGAGAATTGCATCAGCTGCCAAGAGGCGCAAGAAGAGAAGCGGTAAACGCTGATCGTGACGCCCGGCCGCCGGTGGAAAGGTTGGTGGATCGCCTGCGCAGTTTTCGTGGTTGCGGCGGATCAGCTTTCCAAAAGATGGGTTTCGCTTTACCTTGATCCGGGCGAAAGCATTCCGCTGTGTCCCGGGCTTCACATCACGCATCACACCAATACGGGCGCGGCCTTTGGTCTTCTGGGGAATGCCCCGGTTTTTTTGACCGCGCTCTCTGCGCTTCTGATTGCCGGCCTGTTTTTTTATACACGGCACCGCCTCAAAGGGCCCGACATGAGTGCTGCGGCACTGTGCGGGCTGATTCTGGTTTTTTCAGGGGCGGTCGGTAATCTCGCGGATCGTCTGCGCTTGGGACACGTCGTTGACTTTATTGACGTCGGTTTCTGGCCCGTGTTTAACCTGGCTGACAGCGCCATTACGATCGGCGCGGCACTGATGGCCCTGGCCATCCTTAAGGATCATGAACCTTCCCAAGACCTATCCCATCGACCCGGCGGATGAAGGCAGGCGGCTTGACCAATTTTTGAGAAGCGCGCTCGGCGAAGCGTTGTCGCGGTCGCGTATTCAGGAACTGATCCGCTCCGGGGATGTGACGGTGGATGGTGCGGCGGTGTCCAGGAACGGTGTTCTTCTCCGGGCGGGACAGGTGATCCGCGTGTGTATTCCCGAGCCCGACCCGCCCGCGGTTCGTCCGGAAAAGTCGGATTTGGCCGTGATCTATGAAGACGAGCACCTTCTGGCACTGGACAAGCCTTGCGGAATGGCGGTGCATCCCGGCGCCGGCCGAAAGAGCGGAACGCTTGTAAACGCACTCATGGGCGCCCGAACCGAGCTGTCGGATCTTGGCGGGTCCCAGCGGCCGGGTATCGTCCATCGGCTCGACAAGGATACTTCCGGAGTGATTCTTGTGGCCAAGACGAACCATGCTCATCGCGCGCTTTCGGATCTCTTTGCCGCACGTCAGATGCATAAGACGTACAGCGCTCTCGTGCATGGACGGGTGGAGCATCTCGAGGGCAGGATTGAGAAAGCAATCGGCCGCAGTTCCAAGGTACGCACGCGCATGGAAATCTCGATATCCGGCAAGGTTCGCGAGGCCCGTACGGATTATCGGGTAGAGCAACGGTTTGCCTATTCGACCCTTCTCGAAGTTCGGCCCGCGACGGGCCGCACTCATCAGATTCGCGTGCATCTCGCCGATTTAGGGTACCCCGTTGTGGGCGACTGTGTGTACGGACGGCTTCGCGATGATTGTCGATTGATGCTGCATGCGCTCCGGATTGAATTCACGCACCCGTTCACTAATGCTCCGGTGAAGATTGAGGCGCCGCCTCCCGAGGCGTTTGAAGCCGTGCTCAAGGCGGAGCGCGACCGAACCGTGTAGGGTATAATACCGCTCATGTCTTGCGCATCGTTAAGCCGGCAACAAAATCTGCGTCTGACCGCGGCGCTCTCCGGCGACAAATCAATTTCTCACCGGGCGATGATCCTGGCGGCTCTCGCTGAGGGCGAAAGCAGGATCGACAATTATCTGGAGTCGGGAGACTGTCTGGCTACAGCCCGGATCTTCCGCAGTCTGGGGGCGCGCGTCAGGCGCGTTGCCCGGGGGTCGTTCAGGGTCAAGGGTGTCGGCATGCGGGGACTTAAGACGCCCGGCACGGATCTGGATTGCGGGAACTCCGGCACCACCATGAGACTTCTCTCAGGCCTTCTGGCCGGCGCCGGAATACGGGCCCGGCTTTTTGGTGATGCTTCCCTGAGCCGCCGGCCGATGGACCGCGTGGTGTTGCCGCTGGAGCGTATGGGAGCGCGACTGCAGGGAAGCGGCAAGAGGCATTTGCCGCCGCTGCGAATTTTGCCGTCAGAACTTTCGGGAATCCGGTTTCGTCTTCCGGTGGCCAGCGCCCAGGTGAAGTCGGCGGTGCTTCTGGCGGCGCTTTGGGCGCACGGGGAGACCACGGTGATCGAGCCGGTTCCGACGCGGGATCACACCGAACGTTTTTTTAAGTACCTGAAGATTCCGATCCGGGTTGCTGAAGGCCGCATCCGCGTGCGAAGTGTCGGCAGGATCCATCGGTTCGGTGTCCGGGTACCGGGAGACCCTTCGGCGGCGGCCTTTTTGGCTGCTATGGGGGCGCTGGTTCCCGGTTCCCGCATTGAAATCAAAGACATGCTGTGGAATCCCGGACGCACCGGTTTTTTTACGGCGCTCGAACGCATGGGCGCGAAATTGCGCGTGAAGAAGATTTCTGTTTCGGGACCGGAACCGACAGCTACGGTGTCTGTGGCGGCGTCGGCGCTTTCTGCCCTTACGCTTCGGAAGAGGGATGTTCCGTCGATGATTGATGAGTTTCCCATTCTCATGGTGATGGCGACGCAGGCGCGCGGCCGGTCACGCTTCCGGGGGTTGGGGGAGCTTCGCGTCAAGGAGACCGACCGCATCGCATCCATGGTGACCCAGCTCTCCGCCATGGGCGCCCGGATCGGCGCCGAGGGGGATGATGTGTGGGTGGAGGGGCCGACGCCGCTAAAAGGACGGACGCTGACG
>JADGBA010000062.1:0-527 GCA_015231685.1 Candidatus Omnitrophota bacterium
GCCACGGATTCTGAAGCCAAAGAAAATCCCCGGGGAGGAATTTTCTTGAGGCGCGTCGATCAGATGTCAGACGAAGACCGGATTCTCATGCAGACCCTGGCGCGGGTGATCATCTCGGACCGCGGGGGAACGCTGGCGGAGCAGCTCGCGGACATCACGCAGCCCAAGGTGAATTTGGTGCCCTTTGAGCCGACACGCAAGGATGATCCGGAGGAAGAAGAGAGCGAGCCCGAGGAGCGACGGGACCTTGTTTATTTTAACGGCGCGGGCGGGTTCACGCAGGACGGCCGGGAATACGTGATCACGACTTCGCGCACGCGCTCGACGCCGGCACCCTGGGTGAATGTGCTGGCGAACCCGAACTTCGGAACCGTACTCTCCGAGAGCGGCGGCGCCACAACCTGGAGTGAGAACGCGCATGAATTCCGGCTGACGCCATGGAAGAACGATCCTGTAACCGATGCTTCCGGAGAGGCGTTCTACATCCGGGACGAGGAGAGCGGGCGGTTCTGGTCGCCGACTCCGCT
>JADGBA010000062.1:567-7244 GCA_015231685.1 Candidatus Omnitrophota bacterium
TTTGAACATACCGAAAGCGGGATTGTCTCGGAATTGACGGTGTTTGTCTCTTTGGACAAAAGCGTGAAGTTTTCGGTTCTGAAACTCAGGAACGCTTCCGGCCGCAAGCGCACTCTGTCCGCCACCGGCTACTGCGAGCTCGTCATGGGGACGTTCCGGGAAAAATACCACACGCACATTGTCACCGAGATCGATCCCAAGAGCGGCGCGCTCATGGCCCGGAATCCTTATAACCGGGAATTCCCGGACCGGACCGTGTTTTTGGATGTCAGCGAGCCGGCACGGTTTGTGACGGGGGACCGGATCGAGTTCATCGGCCGTAACGGCACCATGGCCTCGCCTTCGGCGATGCGCCGGGAACGGCTCTCCGGTAAGGTGGGCGCGGGTCTGGACCCGTGCGCCGCGGCGCAGGCTAAGTTTGAGATCGACGAAGGCCAGGAGAAGAGCATCCTTTTTACCTTCGGTTCGGGCAGGAACGCCGATGAGGCCCGGGAACTCGTCCGGCAATTCGGCGGGCTTGAGGGCGCGCGCGGGGAGCTCGAAAGGGTGTGGGAATTCTGGAACAAAACGCTCGGCGCGGTGTATGTAGAAACGCCTGAACCTTCGACCAACTTCCTGGTCAACGGATGGCTGCAGTACCAGACCATCAGTTGCCGCCTCTGGGGACGGAGCGGCTATTACCAGTCCGGCGGCGCTTACGGCTTCAGGGACCAGCTGCAGGATGTGATGTCGCTGGTTCATTCCCGGCCGGATATCATCCGGGACAAATTGCTCGATTTTGCGGGACATCAGTTCTTGCAGGGGGATGTGCAGCATTGGTGGCACCCGCCTGCAGGCCGCGGGGTCCGCAGCCACTGTTCGGACGACTTCCTTTGGCTGCCGCTGGTGACCTGCATGTATGTCGAGTCGATCGGGGACACGGGCATTCTGGATGAAACGGTCGCGTTTCTTGAAGGGCCCCCGGTCAAGCCTGAGGAGGAATCCTATTACGACATGCCCAAAACTTCCGAATGGTCCGGGACGCTGTATGATCACTGTGTCGCGAGTGTCAAGCGCGGGCTCCGTTTTGGCGCCCACGGCCTTCCTCTGATGGGAAGCGGGGATTGGAATGACGGGATGAACCTGGTCGGGCACGAAGGGAAGGGCGAAAGCGTGTGGCTCGCTTTCTTCCTGTGCCATGTGCTCGAGTTGATGTCGGAGCTGGCGGCGCGGCGCGGGGATGAGGCCTTTGCGGAAACGTGCCGTCTGCAGCGCGGAACACTTGCCGCGAATATCGAAAAACACGCGTGGGACGGGAACTGGTATCGCCGGGCGTATTTTGATAACGGGGACCCGATGGGGTCGTTTGCGAACGACGAATGCCGGATTGACTCACTCCCTCAATCCTGGGCGGTGATTTCGGGGGCGGCCCGTCCCGAAAGGGCGCGCGCAGCCATGGACCAAGTCGATGGTATTCTCGTTGACCGCAACCATGCCCTGGTGAAGCTCTTTGAGCCGCCCTTCGACAAGACGGTGAACAATCCGGGATACATCAAAGGGTATGTGCCCGGCGTCAGGGAGAACGGCGGGCAGTACACACACGCCGCGGTTTGGGCGGGCATCGCGTTTGCCGAGATGGGAAACCGGGAGCGCGCGTGGGAGCTCATGCGGTTGATCAACCCGGTACATCATTCGGACACCGCCGAGAGGTGCGCCATCTACAAGGTTGAGCCTTTTGTCATGGCTGCCGATGTCTACGCGTCTTCGTCGCTCGAAGGGCGCGGGGGGTGGACCTGGTACACCGGTTCCGCATCCTGGATGTATCAGTTCATCGTGAAGCATCTTTTGGGAATTCGTCTCGAGGCCGACCGGCTTTGCTTTAAGCCTTGTCTGCCGGGTGAATGGGGTACGTGGAAAATGCACTACCGATACCGGGAAACCTTCTATCACATCACCTTCGTGCGTAACGGGCCTTCGGATGAAGTGCTTTCGGTCACGGTCGACGGCGCGGTGCAGGAGGAAAAATGCATCAGGCTTTTTGACGACCGGAAGCCGCATACGGTGGATATCATTATCGGATGAATCGGTTCGTCACCTTTCTTCATGCGGCCGGTATTTTCACCGCTCCCGGCATGACTCAGGCCACGGACCGGACCGCGCCCGATTTAGGGCGGGGCCTGAGTCACAACCGTAATTCTTGGTAGAATGCGCGGTATGGAAGTGGTTTCCCGGAAAAGTCTTCAGCCTTTCAATACCTTCGGTATCGGCGTCACCGCCAAATACTTCGCGGAAGTGCGCGATACGGAGGAGCTCCGCGCGCTGGTGCGCGACAAGCGTTTTTGTGACGGGAAGCGGCTGGTGCTTGGCGGGGGAAGCAACCTGCTCTTTACGGAGGATTTTGACGGACTCGTTGTGAAGAACGCGATCCGGGGAATCCGGGTCACGAGCGAGGCCGGGGATCGCGTCGTGGTTCGCGCGGGCGGCGGTGAGAGCTGGGATGCGTTTGTCTCCTGGTGCACGGACCATGATTACGCGGGGCTGGAGAATTTGTCGGGGATCCCCGGGTCGGTAGGCGCGGCCCCCGTTCAGAACATCGGCGCTTACGGAGCTGAGCTTAAAGATACCTTCGAAGGATTGGAAGCCGTTGATCTTGCTTCCGGAGAAACGGAGCGCTTCTCTGCGCGTGATTGCGCGTTCGGTTACCGTGACAGCGTGTTCAAGGGGAAGGACGCCGGGCGGTTCTTGATCACGGCCGTCAGCTTCCGGCTGACCCGGCTTGACGCCGCGGCACAGGCTTACCGGTTTCAAACGGAATACGGTGAGTTGCGCGCGGCCCTCGGAGACAGGGCGGCCTCGGGCCTTACGCTTCAGGCGGTGCGGGAGGCGGTGTGCGGTATCCGCAAGGCCAAGCTTCCGGACCCCGCGGTGCTGGGGAATGCCGGCAGCTTCTTTAAGAATCCAAGCCTGCCGGCTGGGGTGTTTGAGCGCCTGCAAAAGCATCACGCGGGAATGCCGGGCTATCCGGAAGCCGGTGGTGCCGTCAAAGTTCCGGCGGGCTGGCTCATCGAAAAGTGCGGCTGGAAAGGCCGGCGCCAAGGCCGCGCCGGTGTTCATGAGACTCAGGCGCTTGTCCTGGTCAATCACGGCGGCGCGACGGGGAAGGAAGTCCTGGACCTCGCGCATGCCATCCGGCGGGATGTCGCCGGCACCTTTGGGATCGAATTGACTCCGGAAGTCACGATCGTTTAAATGCTTTGCGACAACTCATATTCCGCGATTCTGCCGCTATCCGTCAGATTGAATTATAATGACCGTGTTCGTGAGAGTCGGCAGAGAGCCGGAACGCGTCAAATTCAACCGGGGAGGATCCAAGAGGATATGAAGCTCAAACTTATCGTGGTTGCGGGAATTCTCTCGGGAGTGATTTTTGCGGGTGCCGTGCATCCGGCGTTTGCCGGGGAAGCGGTTCGGACGGAACGGTTGGCCGACGGGTCCTGGCAGCTTCTCGTGAACGAAGAGCCGTATTTCATCAAAGGAACCGTTTTTCATCCCGTCAAAATCGGCGAAAGTCCCGGCGAGGCCACGATGCGGGACTGGATGCTCTATGACGACGATCGCAACGGAGTCAACGACGCGGCTTACGAGAGCTGGGTGGATGCCAACCGGAATGAACAGCGCGATCCCGATGAGCCGCCGGTCGGAGACTTCGGGCTTCTCGAGGAGCTGGGCGCCAATACGGTCAGGCTTTATCATGTGGCCTCGGATCATCCGTCGCTCGGCCGAATTTACAAAGACAATCCTTCAACAAAACTCCAATATGATCATCCGGTGAACAAGGCGCTGTTGCGCGAGCTTTTTGCATCGCACGGGATCCGGGTGGTGATGGGGAGCTTCGCCGGGGCATGGACGATCGGATCGGGCGCGGGCTGGGACAAGGGGACGGATTTCACCGACCCCGTCCACCGGGAAAACATCCGTAAGTCTGTCCGCGCGATGGTGATGGACAACAAGGACGAGCCGTATGTGCTTCTATGGCTGCTGGGGAATGAGAATAATCTGGACTTTGGGCTTCACCGGTCCAATTCACAGGAGCGCTTTGAGGAATACGCGGCTTTTGTGAATGAGCTTTGCGAGATGATCCATGAGCTGGATCCGGAGCATCCGGTGGCCTTGTGTCTGGGAGATCCGGGTGATTATGCCCTCGCGAAGGATCTGGATGTTCTGGCCAAACACGCCCCCGCAATTGATCTTTTGGGCTTCAATTCTTATCGCAACAGGGGAGGATTCGGTTCCCTCTGGATGCAGGTCAAGAGGCACATGGACCGTCCGGTTTTTTTGACGGAGTTCGGGATGACGGCCTATCTCAGCGACGAGGGGGAGGCGGGGGAACACGCGGCGCAGGTTGTGCAGCGCTGCTGGGAAAACATCGTCAGGCAGGCTGCGGCGTCCGGTTGGGACGACCGCCGGTGGCAGGGGAATTCCGTCGGAGGTTTTGTGTTTGACTGGCTGGACCGGTGGTACATGGACGGAACGCCGTTTGCCCACAATCCGGGCACGCGTCACTCGGGCATTTCTCCCGATGGTTTGCTGCATGAAGAGTGGTGGGGGATTCTTTCGATGGGAAATGGTTCGGATTGGCTGAAGCGTCAGAAGCGGCCCGCCTATGATTATCTCAAAAGCGCGTGGAATCAGACCAACACGGCTGACACGCCGGAAGGTTAGTGCATGGAAACGATCAAGGCGTTTTATCAAAAGCACAAGGCGGTGATCTGGTTTGTTCCCAAGAGCCTGATTCTGATAGTGCTGTGGAAACCCGTTCTGACGGTGGTGGCGGCCCTCGTCCTGTCAGGCCTTGCCTATCTCCTCATCGCGGGCCCTTTCAAAAAATACGAGAACCCCATCCGGGATGTGTCGGTTCTGAAGAAGGGCGATATTGTGCTGACCGGGCACACGAGCGTCTTTGCTTCCCTGCCGATCCAGGTTTCCAACGCCCTGACGCGGAAGCTGAGGCACCGGTTCTGGACCCATGCCGCTGTATACAAAGGAGACGGAAAGCTGATCGAAGCGGTCCCCAAAGGGGGGATTGTGGTCAGTGATATTTCCGATGTTTTGCAGCGGGGCGGTCTCGTGCGGGCGTTCAGGCACAAATATCTTAAGGACGAGGCGGTGATCGATGAGCTTCTTCGCAAATGCGAAGAGAAGAGGGGGAGTTCCTACGGATTTCTGGGGTTGTTGTTCTTTGTGATTTCGAGCTTTGTGCCGGTGAGCTTCAATTTCGTGTTTGACAACGTGATCATCGACAAGTGGCTCAGGTTCGAGAACAAGTACTTCTGCTCGGAACTCATTGTCGATTCCTTTGACGATATCGGCCATTCGATTTCGCCTTTTGATGGCTGGCGCGTGAAGCCGACCGATTTTATCAGCAACCCGCTTCTTGAGCCTGTGAATCCGTGATTTTCTGAAGCGGAAGTGGTTACCACGACGCCAGCCATCTGACACGGGTACGGCCGTAGCCCTGTTCCACGTTGGCCGAGCGGGCCTGTACGAGCTGCTTATCCTTATAGAGCCGGTACGCGCCCGTGACGGTTAGTGGTGAGGTCGGTGGCGTGGCGAAGTAGAACATCTGAACACGCGCGGCGTTTAAGTCCATGAACATTTCCTGGCCGATCTTCCCCGCGAGGACCACACCCACACCGTTGGCGTCGATGAGGCGCAGGAAGTCGTCGGAGACGTCACCGGGAATATGCCGGTTGGCGTTGGGGATGACCTCCGATGCCCGGTTTTTGCGGTCCATGATGTAGAAGTATTCTGCCCGGCCCAGAAGGGCAGACGCCGGTCCGTCGATCGCGGCCGTTTGTGAGGGAATGAGGATGACGGATCTTCGTCCGAGCGTCTTTTGGATGTCCGAGCCGAAGAAGACGATGATGCAGAAGGACAAAAATCCCACAAGGATCGTGATCCGTTGCCTGGCAATGACTGCTCCGGCCCCGCTTCGTGAGAGACCGTCCCTGAAGATTTCGAAGGCCCCCTTGAATTGAAAAATTCCGATCAGAATGGCAAACGCGGGGTCGAAGACCACGAGACCCAGATCCGCCAGCGTGATTCCTATGAGCGCCGCGGACCCGGCGAAGACGTTGGTCTTGTTCTGGATGACGCACATCTTGACGCTGGAGTCGCCGGGCTTGCTTTTGCTGACACAGACCGAAATCTTGTAGAGGTAGATATTCATAAGTACGGCCGCAGCGGCCACCGCGAGACCCAGAAGGCCCGGGTGCACAGGGACGCTGGTGATGAGGATTTCGATGTTGTCGCAGATGATCCACATGCCGCTCAGGAACATGATCGCGCCGATCAGCGCTGATTGCAGAAGTTCCAGGCCCGGCCGGCTTCGGCTTCCGGCATAGTTGACGCCGAAGGCGAGAAGGTCCGTGAAGGAATGCACAGCGTCGGCGATGAGCGCCTGAGAACCGGTGAGGGCGCCGACGACGGCCTTGGCGGTCATCGACACGAGATGACAGAAGAAGGAGCGGGAAATCACATGCGCCCGGCACCGGGCGCAGACGGATTCGCTGTGGTTTCTGCAAAAAACCTGTTCAAATGTGACTTCGCGCATCTGCAGATTATACCGCAAGTTGTATCACCTAATTAACAGTCTGCTGAAAAACCCCTGATTTCTCTCTGAGAAATTGATAAAATAT
>JADGBA010000063.1:0-3408 GCA_015231685.1 Candidatus Omnitrophota bacterium
CTGCTTTTGGTTTGCCGAAGGATTCGCCCAGAGGAACTCAGATGAACCCGGTTCTTGTCATTCAGCATATCCCGATTGAAACCCCCGGTCTTATTGCCGATGCGCTTCTCGGCCGAAATATCACCATTCAAACAATCCATCCTTATCGCGGGGAGGCAGTACCTGAAACGCCTGCCGGGTTTTCGGCGCTGGTTTTGATGGGCGGTCCGATGGGTGTGTATGAAAGCGGGCGCTATCCCTTCCTTATGCGGGAGGTGGAGCTTATTCGCAAAGCTTTGGAGGCTCGGTTGCCCATCCTGGGCGTGTGTCTTGGGAGTCAGCTTCTGGCCCAGGCGCTGGGCGCACGGGTGCAAAAAGGTCCTCAGAAGGAGATTGGTTGGTATGATCTCCATCTGACCGACGAGGCGCGGGAGGACCGGATTTTTGGGTCGTTGAAGGAACCGATCAAAACTTTTCTGTGGCACGGGGATGTCTTTGATGTTCCGCCATCAGCCCGTCGGCTGGCTTATTCGGATCTCACCGGGTGTCAGGCCTTTGGGGCGGACTGCGGGGCGTACGGGCTTTTGTTTCATGCGGAGAGCGGGATGCCGGTGATTGAAGCGATGACGCGTGAGTTCGGGGATGAGCTTTCTGCCGGCGGTTTTGACAAAGGCAAAATTCTCGCGGACTCTGCACGATATCTTGACGCACTTGAGGTTATGGGGCGGGAGATTTTTTCGCGGTGGGCCGCGCTTGTTGAATAAGTTATAATGACCGCTATGTTATTGAATTACGCGCGAGTGGCCGCGGTGTTGGCGGCCTTTCTTCTGTGGCCGGTCCATCTTCCGGCGGCGACCGGAGAGGTTCTGTGGGATGAGTTGAATGCACAGACCCTGGAGCTTTATCGTGAAGGGCGGCTGCCGGAGGCCGCTGCCAAGGCCGAAGAGGCGATTGCCGTGGCTGAGTCCTCTTTTGGGCCGGATCATCCAAAGACGGCGCTCAGCCTCGACCGGCTTTCGGCCATCTATGAGTCGCAACAGAAATACGGGGCGGCATTGCATCGGAGCAGCGAGGCACTCCGTATCTGGAAAAGTCAGCTGGGGAGCAATGATCCGTTTGTGATTTCTATGGAGCTCGACGCTGCGCGGGTTGTCGATGAACAGGCTTCCACGGACGTCGAATCCATCCGCCGGGCTTATGAGCCGGCTTTGTCCGCCATCCGCAGCCGGTTCGGAGCGGGGCATTCCTATGAGGCCACCGCGCTTCTGGATATGGCGGATGCGCTGTGGCGGCGGGGGGAGCGCGAAGCGGCGGCGGAGATCACCACAAAAGCCATGGAGATTCTCTCCGGGTCTGTTGGCACGGCAAACCAAAGGTATGTTGAGACGGCAATGCTTTGCGGCGACCGGAACTTTGAGCTGGGACGTCAGGAGGCCGCTCTCCTTTACTACCGGAAGGCTGTGGATGCCGCCCGGCGCATTCAGCCGAATGATGCCGTTATGATTGCCGGAGCGTTGTCCGGTCTTGCTGAGAACTGCAGGGTGCGGGAGGATTTTTTCAACGCAGAAGCTCATCTCAAAGAGGCGCTTCGGCTCCTCGAAGAACGGGGTGTGTCGGACCCCCTGTGGACCAGCGTCCTGTATCAACTCAGAGAATTGTACACGGCCGAGGGGCGATCTCAGGAAGCCGCGGAGATGAATGTCCGCGCTGTTCGTCTTGAGGAAGAAACCGCCGAGGCGCAAACTCAAGGGGCTGAAAGGCAAATATGAACATTCGTCACATGAAGTCGGGATGGGCGCTGGGGATGTGGGCGGGAGTGCTGTTGGCCGGGAGCGCGTCTTTGGCTATGGCGTTGCCGGAGCCTGAGTTCCAGCTTGCGGATCCGGGAAGTGAATTTCCGGTGAATTACACGAAGTACGGTGATTTCAAGCTGGCCGGTGAGATCGATTACGCGTATGAGGTCCGGGATGCGGAAGGTCTGGCGGCGGCCGTGGGCGAGGGGATTCTTCCTTCAGACTCACTCCAAAATGACCCGCAATATCTGGAGTTCACCCAAAGACACTCGCCGGATCTGGACGTCTGGTCTTTTGTGGATTCACCCTCACCGCGCGATGACTTTTACGCCTGGCACTTCGCCAAGGATCAGGATCCGGGGGCGCGGCTTTTTTATTCCGCCGAAGCGCTGCGTCGCGCCGGTCTCATCCGTCACGCGATCAAGACCTATTACGCGCTTGTCGTGCATTATCCCAAAACCCACATTTGGACGCGTGACGGAAAGTTTTACTGGTACGCGGCGCCGGAGGCGATTTCCCGAATTCGACGGCTGTGTGCCGAATATCCCGAGCTTGAAGTTGAACTTGTGGATGCCCTGGTCGATGTGGCGCGCGCGCCAGGACTGAAGCCCGACGAGGACCGGATCAAGGTGAATCCGGGGCGTTTTGTTGAAACCCTGCTTCGCCGGGTACCGGTCGAACAACTCAAGATTGTCGAAGAGCGCGGGGGCGCGCGCGTCAAGGCGGTACGTTTTGAGAACGGCCACTGGCAGCTTCGTGTGGATGGCGAGCCTTTTACGGTCCGGGGCATCACGTATTCCTGCACCCGCATCGGAGAGACCCCCCACGCGGGAACGCTGCGAAGCTGGATGCGGATGGATGATAACCGCAACGGGCTGAATGACGGAATGTTTGATTCCTGGGTGGATGCCAATCGCAACAATCGCCAGGATGCCGATGAGCCGGTGGTGGGCGATGCCCGACTGCTCCAGTCCATGGGGGTCAATACGATCCGGTATTATCATCGGGAGGACGGCTATGGCCGGTACAATCCCGCGGAATTCGACAAGGAGTTGATGCGGACACTGTACGAGGAGTACGGAATTCGGTTCATTGTGGGTGATTTCCTGGGGGCATACACGCTCGGCTCGGCCGCGAGTTGGAATCTGGGGACGGATTACCGCAGCGCCGAGCAGAAGGCGCGCATGAAAGCGGGGGTGCGCGCGATGGTGGAAGACCATCGTGATGAACCTTATGTGCTCTTTTGGCTTCTCGGAAATGAGAATCAACATCCCTGGTCCCGGACCAACGCCGGGAAGGTCCCGGCGGAGTACGCCAAATTTGTGGATGAGGTCGCGGCCATGGTCAAAGAGATTGATCCGACACGCCCGGTGGCGGTATGCAATCTGGGTTCGACGGATGTCAAATTTCTGGCCAAGTACGCGCCGCACGTGGACATTTACGGCGCCAATGTCTATGCCGGCAAATATTCCATGGGCTCTACAACGCAGCTTGTGAAGCATTTTTTGGACCGGCCGTTGTTTTTTACCGAATGGGGTTGCGACGCGTACACCCAGGGCAAGGGACTGGACGAATCCTCGCAGGCCGAATATATCCGCGGCACCGGGACCGACATGGAGCTGAATATGGCCGGCAA
>JADGBA010000063.1:3418-7152 GCA_015231685.1 Candidatus Omnitrophota bacterium
TGGTAATGTGATCGGCGGAGTGGTTTTTGAGTGGATGGATGAATGGTGGAAGTCCTCCAACGGTCCGCCGGACCGGCATGATGTGAAGCCCGATATGGTGTTTCCGTTTCCGGACGGTTATTCGCAGGAGGAATGGCTGGGTATAGCCGGCCAGGGATTCGGGAAGCACACGCCGTTTCAGCGCGAGTTGAGGCAGGCCTATGACCAGATCCGGGAGATGTGGGCGTCGCCTCCGGTCGAGGGGCCGTTGGCCTTGGCCAAAAAGGAGGGGAGTTTTTCCTGGGACGGGGTCATTGAACGGATCGACTATGAGACCGGCGAGCTTGTGTTGTCCGTCGAAACGCACGCCTCCCAGCCGGAAGTTCTGATTAAGCTGGTTGTGGACCCCGGACTCGCGGAGATCGAGGACACGGCGTGGAATGAGCTCCAGTTCAGGCATCTGTTCGCGCAGGATTACGTGTCGGTGGATGGCCGCGTAAAGGATGGCGAGCTTGTGGTGGATTCGATTTATTTGTACGCGGTGCGCCCGGTCGGTGACGGAATAGCGGATGTGCGGCATCAGGGCTATTAACGAAGGAGGAAAGCCATGGAAAGCGCGAAGGTTAAAGTATACGCAGCATCCTATTGCCCCTACTGCAAAGCCGCCAAGGAACTCCTGAAGGAGAAAGGGGTGGCGTTTGAGGAGGTGGATATCACTGATGACACGGCGATGAGGGAGAAACTCGTGAAGATGACCGGCGGGCGGACCACGGTGCCCCAGATCTTTTCGGGCGAAAAACTCATTGGCGGGTATGATGATCTGAAAGCTTTCTATGCGGCGGGTCATGCGCTCTGAATGCGCCTGGGGAAGAAGGATAAGGGGCCTGGCGGGTGCAGCGGCGATTGGCGCCTTCGCGCATTTGGCGCAGGCGGCTGAAACCTGCGAGAAGCGGGATGCCAACGGTGACGGGCAGACCGACGAGTGGACCTATATGGATAACGGGAAGAAGGTCCGAATGGAACGTGACCGTGACGGGGATTCCCGGGTGGACCGCTGGGATTATTATGACGCCAGTGCGGGCCACTTCCGTCAGGCGCGGGATTCCAACAAAGACGGCCGGCCGGATGACTGGAGATATTTTGAGCAGGGGAGAATGCTGATTCTCAGGGAAAAGGACACGAATTTTGACGGCAAGGTGGATGAACGCAAACTTACCGAGTGGGCACTTCACCGCGCGACCAACACTTATCAATACCTGTATGTGTGGAAAGAGGTGGATAAGGATTTTGACGGCGTCATCGATCAATATCGAGTGCGTGGCCAGAAGCATCCCGATCCGGACAAGACCGGAATGCCCATGAACGGCGCACCGAAACTCCGGGCGCCGGAAGATCCGCAGGTCCGGCATTCCGAAAAGAGTGAGGTTGAACGGCGCGTGGAGAACCGTGAGGCGTGGGAACAGGTGCTTAACGACAGTTGGGAGAGTGCCGGTGAGCGCTAGGGGATTTTCCGGCAAAGCCTCCGGCGCGATTCGCCTTTCTCCGAGCGCGCTCAACCTCTACCGGGACTGCCCCCGGTGTTTCTGGCTGGAGAAGGTCCGGTTCCTGAAACGGCCTCGGGGGATTTTTCCTTCACTTCCGAGCGGGATGGACCGCGTGATCAAGACGTACTTCGATTCCTTTCGTGCTCAAGGGACATTGCCTCCGGAACTTCGGGTGAAGGAGTTCGAGAATACGACACTTTTTGCTGACCAGGCGCGGTTGGACCTTTGGCGTGAATGGCGCACGGGGCTTGAGTTCAAGGACGAGGACGGATCGGTGATGTTCGGGGCGCTGGATGATCTGATGGTGACCGGGGACGCCTATATTCCCTTCGATTACAAAACCAAAGGGTCTCCCGCCAATATGGAAGACACGATCCGGTATTATCAGAATCAGATCGATTGTTACGCTCTCATGCTCGAGGCCAACGGCATGAAAAGCGCGGGGTACGGGTACTTTCTGTATTATTCTCCCGGCAAAGTCGGGGAGAAGGGGTGGGTGAACTTTCATTTGCAGGCTTTTCGTGTGGACGTGGACACCCGGCGCGCCCGTCAGACGCTGCGTTCGGCTGTGGAACTGATGCGCCAGCCCGAGGCGCCTGATTCAGCCCCCGCTTGTGAGTACTGTGAATATTTGCATAAAATGAACCGGTACCATAGCCGCCAGGCCGCCGAATAACAGCGGCATGATCCAAGGAGAAGCCCCATGAAAACCTCTCAGGAATCCCGCATCACTGTCGAAGCCCTCTCACCGGCGGAACTTGAATCCAGAGGCGTCTTGTCCTGGCCCATATGGGAAAAAGAAGTCTCACGCTTCGACTGGACCTACGATTCTCAGGAGCAGTGTTACTTTTTGGCGGGGCGGGTGACGGTGGAGACCGATCGCGGAAGCGTCAGCTTCGGCGAGGGGGATTTTGTGACTTTTGAGAAGGGCCTCTCCTGTGTGTGGGATGTTTCTGAAGCCGTCCGGAAACATTATCGGTTCGCCTGATTTCCGGATTTTTCCATTCTCGGACACGGCTGATGAAAACCCTCCTTCTGTTTGATATCGACGGAACGCTTCTTTTGACCGGCGGCGCCGGAAAGATTGCGTTTGAACGGGCGTTTCTGGAGTGTTTTGGCGTGGCGGATTCCTGGGGCGGCACGCTGCCCGACGGTCGCACAGATCCCCTGATCTTTGATGAAATCGCGCGGCGGGTTCTGGGGCGCGGCCTGACAAGCCCGGAACACGACCGGCTTTGCGCCAAATACCTCGCCTATTTTCCGCCCGCCCTCGAAGAGGCGGATCGTTTCCGTCTGATGCCCGGAGCCCTGCCGCTCGTCCGGTTGCTGTCGACCCTTCCGAATGTTCTTCTGGGTCTGGCGACCGGCAACTTCAAATCCGCCGCGTTCGAAAAGATCCGACATGGAGGATTCGAAGGGTTTTTCCGCTTCGGTGGGTATGCCTGCGATTCAGCCGATCGGGACCAAATCGTCCGCACCGCCGTCACGCGCGGCATGTTGTCGGCACGGGAAGCCGGCGATATTCCCGGAGACATCTGGGTCATCGGGGACACCCCGTTCGATATCCGCTCCGGCCGTGCCGCCGGAGGCCGCACCATCGGCGTCGCTACCGGCCGCTACACGTTGCAGGAATTGGCCGCCGAATCCCCCGACGGTCTTCTGATAGACCTCTCCGACCCGACCCCTTTCCTCGATCTCATCGGTCCTCCTGATGGGGGACAGTCCCCCAAAAGGGGTTGAGCCTGTCCCCGTAGGGTTGACTATTGAACGAACGTTCAATATAATTCGAATATGGCCAAACGCATTGAGTTGAACAAGGCGGCGCAAAAGGTGTGGCGCTTTATTGAGAGTCGTCGTCGGCCGCCGAGCTATGACGAGATTCGTGAGCTCTTCGGATATCGATCCAAAAACGCGGCTTTCTGGCTGGTCACCCGGCTGTGCGAGATGGGTGTTCTTGAAAAGGATTCGCGCGGGAAGCTTTGTCTGCCGGCCGGAGAGGCGGCGGGCGGAGTCCGGTTGCTTGGTGCCGTGGCGGCGGGGTTTCCGAGTCCGGCCGAAGAAGAGCTGGTGGACACCCTGAACATCAATGACTATCTGATACGGAATCCGGAGCGTACCTACCTTATCCGGGTGACCGGTGATTCCATGGAGGGTGCCGGGATTCGTGAGGGGGATTTGGTTTTGGTGGAACGCGGCCGTGAGGCAAAAAAC
>JADGBA010000064.1 GCA_015231685.1 Candidatus Omnitrophota bacterium
AAAACTCCGGGGACTGTCCCGCAGGATTCGGGGACTGTCCCGCAGGATTCGGGGACTGTCCCCATGGTCGTCCTCAAGTCGTGGGGACTGTCCCCAAAGGTTTACTTATCCCCAAAGCTGCCTATCCCCGAATCTTGCGAATCTTCAACCTGTATTCTAAGTATTTCTCGGCTAATTAATTGTATGTGTACCTATTTAATTAGTAGTTACGAAAGGACCTTCCAGAAGTGTTGGGGCATGCGTTGGGCCATTTTCAGGGCGCCGTTGGCGCCGGCGTAGACGGGTTCTTCTACGCGGCGGACTTTGGCGCCGCCGTACTCGACCATCGCGGCTTCGATGAGCTTCGAGAGGCCCGTCATCTGGCTGCCGCCGCCGGCGAGGATGATACGGGAGCGGATGTCCTCCTGGAATTCGGGGTCGTAGGTTGCGACGAGCTTTGCCGTGGCTTCGGCCATGGGGCCGACAATGCTCTGGCAGGCTTCGCGCAGCATGTCGGTGACGTCGAATTCAGTGGGCTTACCCTCGACGGGGAACTTCACGAGCACACGGTCGGCGGTGTCGGAGACGAAGCCGTAGCGCTCCTTCAAGTCGCGGATCATGTTGATCGTGAACTGCGCCTTGGGGTAAGCCTTGCGGATGAGCTTTTCCATCGTCTGGTCCACATGATCCCCGGCGGTATCGAGCGTGATCTGGTCCTCCTCTTCCGGCAGCGTGCCGTGGAGGCGGCAAAGGTCCGTCGTGCCGGCGCCGATATCGATCACAAGCGCGCGGTCCAAAATCGAAAGGCCGTAGGCTACGGAGAAGGGTTCGGAGACGACCATGACGGCATCAAGAATCCCGCGAGCGGCATCGATCAGAATGCGCTTGGAGGCGATGCTGGCACGGGCCGGGGCGCCGATCACGCCGTAGACAGGCTGTCCGGGCTGGGCCTTGGCCTTGCCGAGAAGATGCCGCACGAGCTCCTGAGCGGCTGTGAGGTTGCGGTTCTTGCCGCCTTTGGATTCCTCCTGAATTACGCCGTGAGCCAGGGGACGCACCAGGTCGACCGACAAACGGTGCTTCAAGGCCAGCTCGCCGAAGAGCGGCTCGGTGCCGAGAAGCTCATGGCCAATCGCGTCCTTGGGATAGCCGACATAGGTCGGCACCACTTCCCTGACGCCGGTCGAGGTCGCGATGGAAGTGCGCGAGGTTCCGAGATCGATTCCGACAAAGAGCGCGTCCTTGTCAAAAGCGAAGTCTCCCGTGCCTGCTGTATCCGCGGTGATCGAAGCGGCGTCGGTTGAGGTTGTTTTTTTGGGAGTTTTGGCTTTGGACATGATGGTCTCCTTTTATTTGGATTCATGGGCGTTTGAAGCCAGTTCCGGTTTTTGGATGGCAAGGTTTTGTCTGAAAATGTTGGCAAGCAGCGTCTGCTCATCCTCGCCAAGACGTTCCGCGGCGCTTACGGACTGGATCGCGGCATAAGCGGACTGGGGATTCAGGGTGCCTCTCGCGGAAAGCTCCCCCAGGCGGGCCTGAATGGTCATGATGCTCTCGGTCATGGCCGATAGCCGGTCCTCAAGACGAGCCGTTCGGGCGCGCTCGTCCCGCAACAGTTCCAACAGCTCTTCGTATGCCTCATGACCGCTTGGAATGGAGGTATCCGCCGTCGCGGATGAAGAGGCCAAGGTTGTGGCTTCCGATGGCTCCGCGGACTTCGCGGGGCGACTTTGCTTCCTCCCGAATTCAAACCGCTTGGGCAAAGACACAATGGTCTGCGCGCCCCCAGCCAGCAACTGGCCGACTTTCCAGGCAGTTTGGTCCAATGTTTGTTTGATACTCATCTTGGCTGGAGCGGGGACAGTCCCCGTCCTTTTCCCCCGGGGACTGTCCCCGCAGTTGGCGATGCTGCAACTTGGGATTCCTGTCGGGGGACAGTCCCCATGTTCAGAGTCGCGTTAAAAAGCCCCGCCCAGAGAATCGCCGTGATGTTGATCACGATAATCATCGGGAGCGCCACACTCGCCCCAAGACGGCGGAACATCGCCACCATATTGGCAAGGCACGGCACGAACATCATCGTCAAGGCTACAGCCACCAGTGTTTGAATCGTGGTCAGCTCGTTTTGGGAAACCACGCGGATCAGCATCCCGGCGGCGGCATCCCGGTTGGCCATGCTCAAAACCAGAATATCCACCATCTTCGGCGGAAACCCCAAAAACCCCTCGACGATCGGCGACATCACGTGCTTCAAAAGATGAAGCGCGCCCGTCTTGTCCGCCGCAAAGAGAATCACCGCCGCCGCCAAAAAAATCGGCACGGCCTCCTGAATAAAGGACCACAGTTTATAACCGGTTTTCGTAAGCACCGCCTGCATATTGGGCATCCGCATCCGCGGCAGCTCCTGGATGAAATCGCATTTCTGGTCGTCCTTCAAAACACGGTTCAAAAAAACGCCTGAGAGCACCCAGATCACCGACAGGAATCCGAACACCACCACCACGGCCCAGAGACCGATCCTCCCGAGGATGCTCATGTTCAAAGCCATTTGCGCCGCGCAGGGAATTCCGAACGCGATGAGATACACCGCGATGATCCGCTCCTTCCGCGAACGCAGGTTCTGCGTTGTCAAAGTCGCCATGGTCTTACAGCCGAAGGCCAGCGTGATGGGCAGAATAGAATTACCCGTCAGGCCCACCCGTTCGGCGGCGCGCTTCGTGAGAACACAGAGGTTGGGGATATAGCCGGTGTCTTCGAGAATGTTGAAGATCAAAAAGAAGATCGAAAGGATCGGCACCACCGTGAGAAGAGCGGTCGAAAGCCCCAGGGTCAAAACCCCGTAATCGCCGACCAAAAAGTCGTGAACAAATCCGGAGGGCGTGGTTCCGGTAATGAAACCCTCGACGGGTTGCCACAAAAAGGCATCCAACCACCCGGCCAGCGGGTTGGCCACATACACGACAGCCCAGAACATGACGCCGACCACTCCCAGAAGAACCGGCAGCCCCCAAAGCGGGTCGCGGCATACCCTTGCAAAAAACTCCGACGATCCTTTGAGCGAGACCGTGCTTCGCCGGACCACGGGAGCAACCGTCTCATCAATCATCCGGTGGCGCGTCTGGCTCATGTGACGCGAAAAATGCCCCTCGTAGCGGCTCCGCACAGCTTCAGCCGCCTGAATAGCTGCTTCGGTGCGCTCGGCGCCCCACCACTCCCGGAGCTTCTCCGGCATATAAGGGTCCTTCTGAAAAAGCATGAGCGCCAGCTTCCGCCGAAAGCACGCATCCGCCGGAAAGCTCTCCTCGATCGCGGCGATCCCCCTCTCGGCCAGTTCTCCGTACCGCAGCGGCTTCCCGCCGGAGCGCGCCCGGCCGATCGCCGCCTTAAGTTCCTCGATCCCCCGCCCCTGAATGGCCACGGTTTCCACCACCGGAACGCCCAGCCGGCGCGACAACTCCTGCGCGTCAATCCAGATACCGTTGCGCGCGGTTTCGTCCACCGCGTTCAAGGCAATCACCATCGGAATCCCCAGCTCGATCAAATCCAGCGTCAGATACAGCGACTGCTTCAGACGGTTCGCGTCCACGCACTGGACAATGACGTCCACTTCGCCGGAAAAAAGCATGTCGCACACCGCGATTTCCTCTTCGGAATGAAAGTGCAGGCACTGAAGGCCCGGCGTATCCAGCACCTCCGCCTCGGCCGCCCCCAGACGCATCCGGGCGCTCTTCATCTCGATCGTGGTGAAGGAATAATTCCCGCTCATGGAATAATTGCCCGTGAGCCGTGAAAAGATATGGCTCTTACCGGTGTTGGAGTGTCCAACAATTGCCACTTTTTGGGTCTTGCTGGAAGCGAGCGTTTCGTTCATGACGAGCATGATTTTACACCTTTTTGGGCCAAAAAACGTTTCCGATAAAACATGAACGCCGTTACGGCCACTTCCTGCGTAAAGAGGTAATCGAACCCGCCACCGACGACCATGCCCACGATCGGCACCCCTCCGAGGAGGCGTTTTTTGGCATACCAGCGGATCTGCTTTTTGGTGAAAGCCTCGATCGTCTCCGTCGCGGTCAGAATACTGAGCTCCGAGCCGACCACACCGTATTTGACCAGAGAAACAATCAGCCGGTTCATGCGCTCATCCTCGCTCTGCCCTTCCGGAGGAGTCTCCGCCGAGACCATACAGAATACCTTGAGCGCAAACTCGCTTTCCGCGGCCGTGTCGGCGCCGAACCCGTAGGCCGATCCGATCCGGCGGATGAGGCGCAGATTCAGCGTAAAAAGAAGCGGATAATCCAGAAGCGCCGTCGCGTATCCGGCGGAGCCGAATCCCGCCCCCTGAAGCGCGGAAACCAACTTGTTCTTCGCAAAGAAACTGCGTGCCAGAACATCCAGATACGGCATTGGCACGCGGCCCAGATCCTCAAGCGTCTCTACCGGCAGTCCCGCCTCGCGGGCCCGGGCCACGATTTCCTGCGGGTCCGCAAAACGTCCGGCTTCCTTTTGAAGCCCGAGAATGGCATTCTTGAGGGCCCCGGCCGCCTTGATAAGCAACCGGTCGGGAAGCACTTTGGAGACAATCCAGTCAATGGGAGAAAACACCGTGTTCACAATCCCCGGGCCCCATCCCGTGCGGAAAAACTGCTTTTCCCATCGCTCGATTTCGACGAGAAGCGTCGCCGGGTCCTTGAGATCATCGCCCTTGCCCGGAGCAACGGATATCTCCGGGAGTCCGGGGCTCTTCCGGCGGTGGCCCGGCGCAGGTTTTTTCATTTAGGCGGCAGGTGCGGGGGCTTCGTGAGAGGGTTCGAGAAAAAAATCCGCAGTCTGGACCCAGGGCAGGCTCTTTGTGATGTCCTTCCGGATTCGATCGGTGAGACGCGCGGTCTCCT
Source organism: Candidatus Omnitrophota bacterium (assembly GCA_015231685.1). Taxonomy (GTDB): domain Bacteria; phylum Omnitrophota; class Gorgyraeia; order 2-02-FULL-51-18; family JAGOUK01; genus JADGBA01. The sequence goes on from JADGBA010000064.1 coordinate 4,875, forward strand.
CGACGGTTCCGGTCTCACCCGGATCAATCCCGACTCCGATCCAGAAGCGGTTCCCGGTCCGCTTGATCCTGATTGCTCCGACCCGGCGGCCCGGCAATGCCTTCGCCAGCACCCGCTGGACCTTCTCCCGATACCCCGGCTCCGGCGCCTCGTCAAGAAGCGCCTTCACGCTGTGCAGCCACTGCTCCACCGCGTCCTTGAAGATAAGGATACCCACGAGAAGCGCCGCCAGGGAATCGAACACCGCGAAGAACTGCCCGAGCTGGGAAATCAGAATTCCGATCGTCACCGCAATGGAAGAAAGCATGTCCGCCTTGGCGTTCAGGGCATTGGCCATCATGGCGGAGGAATCGAGTTTTTGGGCGGCGCAGCGGTTGTACCGGAACATCATATAAGTCAAAAACGCCGACAAGACCGAGAATGGCAGGCCCACGATGCCCGGCGCGGCCGCTTCCTTCCGGACAATGGTCAACAGATTCGAAATAAAAATGTACACACCCAGACCCACCAGCACACTAAAAACCACAAGCGACACGATGAATTCCACCTTCCCGTAACCAAACGGAAACTTGCGGTCCGCCACCCGCTTGGATAAATTAACGCTGTACATAATGAGGAGGGTCCCCAAAACGCACGCGACGGACTGGAGTCCGTCAGCAAAAAGCCCCGAGCTTGAGGCGATGAATCCCCCGCAGATCTTCACCACGGAGAGCATGGCATTGAGCCCCAGCGTCCAAAGCAGAATCTTGTCCGCGCAAGAGGCGCAGCCTCCGGAGCCGAGCCCGCATACAGTCGGGGCTTGTTTGAAGGCGCGCTTCACCATGGTGAGAATCCGATATGCGTTTCGTGAGGCACATCGAGCGCGCTTGCGAGAGATTGGCGGATTTTGTCAGTCAGAATCCTGGCCTGCCGCAATGGCGTGGCAGGGCTAAGGCGCAATTTGAGAAAAATATCCAGCCGTGTTCCCACGCGCCCGACCTTGAGTTCGTCGAGCCGTGAGGCCGCATCGGCCTTTTTGATCGCGCGCTGAATGAGATTCATCGTCGCGGGATCACACGCGGCATCCATCAGCCCCTTGAAGGAATCCTTCAGAAAAAATGCGCTGTAACCGATAATAAAAATTCCCTCCAGGATCGCCAGAAGATAATCCGAGGCCACGAACCCGCTGCGCGAGAACACCACCGCTGCTACCACGAGCACCGAGACAATAAACCCCTTGTGAAGCAAAAAGAGCACCCGGCTCACGTCCCGCTCATCCACTTCACCGAGACGCAAGCGCACAAACTTCAACATCGCAATGTTCATGACCGCCGTCACCACTGCCACCCAGGCGGCCATCAACTCCGGCGGATAAAGCGTGTGTGCGAGTGTGATATGCACCACCGACACCAGCACCGCCGCCGTCGAAAGAGCTATCATGATCGACACTCCGGCAATGATCACAAATTCCGTCTTTTCGGAACTGAACTTGGCGGACAAACGCGACCGCGGTGAGGCGGCCGCCTCATGCACCCTGAGAAGCGTCACGGCGACAATAAAAACCCCAAAAAGCGCCATAATTCCGGAGATCACAAGGGCTTTGGACCCCGCCAGGGTCCCAAAGAGTACCTTGACCACAAGAAGCACCGCGAAGAAGAAAAGAAGCACGTACAGCGATTCGATTCTCCGGCTGACTTCCGGTGAGGGTCTGCGTCTGGAGGCCATAACGGCTGTTCCTTATCTCCCCCGGCTCACATCGGCCCCGCGATAACCTGATTCTGCAGGTTCAGCACGGTGTGGCAGTTCGAGCACACCCCGCGGTAACCGTGCGGCATGATCGCGTTTGTATAAATCGGCGGCGGCGGGATCGTCTGCGTCATCGCCACGGGCTGCATGGGTCCGGCATTTGGGAAGCACTGGGTCACGTTGGGACAGGTTGCACAGTTTGGCGGAACATAGGCCACCGGCTGCATCGAGTTGCCCACGTTCGGGAAGCGCCGGGGCGCGTAGGCGACCGGCTGCATCGAGTTGCCCGCATTCGGGAAGCACTGGGTTACGTTGGGACAGGTCGCGCAATTTGGCGGAACATAGGCCACCGGCTGCATAGAAGAACCCGCATTCGGGAAGCACTGCGTCAC
>JADGBA010000065.1 GCA_015231685.1 Candidatus Omnitrophota bacterium
GAATTATGAGTCAACGATACCTGCCTTCGGTTACCTTTTAATGTGAGTCAACGGGACGGATCGGCCGGTTTCCCGATGCCGTCTAATTCAGGGAGGGCTTCCCCTTCCAACGCTCAAAGACCGCCCGAAGATCCTTTCCGGCCGAACGCTCCGCCTGCAGACCCAAAAAAATAAGTATGGAAAATACCCAGGTATCTTCAGGCCCGGATAAAAGGGTGGTCCTGGAATCTTCACGGCGCTCGAGTAAATTCCCATGAAAGCTAACCGCCTTCTCCATCCCCCCTTCAAACAAATCCAGCGAAGACGTCTGGTTGTTGAATTTCATGGACGGGAATTGAACGCCCCGGACCAAAAAAAATCCCATCACCATATCCTGGTCGTGCGAGGTGTGCTCCTCAAAATCAAACCCTTCGAATTGAGGGGTTTGGTACGGCAAAACGATGGTGGGCTTGGAAACGGTAACCTCTCCGGAGCGGACAACCGTGTCCCCCCGGTTCAGCGCCGATTCCGCCAAAAACGTATAGGGCATCTGAGAATCAGCAGTCGGACACAACCCCATGACCGCAGGCCGGATGATCCGGGTCTTTGAGAGAGCCTTTTGCCACATATCGTGAAGATTCAAACGCATCCCCTTTTGTTTAAAGCAAGGTATTCTACCGACCTATCCCTCCGTTGGCAACGTCTCCCCCGGAAGGCGGGCGCAGACCAGCTCCCGCGCATCATGTCACCCAAGAACTCCTCAGGAAGGAATGGAATGGCGGCATCCGCAGTAATTTTGCCTGTAAAAATTTTCTTCCTTGGAAATCTCATGCATCCTCCGGGTGCCCGGGCCTTTTCTCCAGTTGATTGCCCAATACTCCGTGGTCGGGTATTTTGAGGCGGCTCGAACTCCCGCGGCATTCACCTCATCCAAATTCTTTCTTCTCGAAATACCCAGCGTCGTTGCAAAAACCTTGATTCCGGATTCGGCGGCTTTGCGCGCCGATTCCTCCAGCCTTCCGTCAAAACAGACACGGCAACGCGCGCCTCCTTCCGGCTCCGTTTCAAGGCCCTTCACAGCCTCATCCCATTGATCCGGGTCGTAACGTGACGGCAAAATATCAGCGCCATGCTTCGCGGCATAAAAAAGAACCTCATCCCGGCGGCGGATATATTCCTCGGCGGGATGAATATTGGGATTGAAGAAAAACACGGCGGCACGAATGCCGCTTCGGGTCATTTGTTCAAGGATGGAGCAAGTGCATATCGCACAGCAGGCATGCAGCAAAACACGCCTGGCGGCTCCGGGGGCCTCAATGGTACCCGTTGGCGGATGGCCCGTGATTTATCGCTCCGCGGGCTTGAGAGCCCGCAGGTTTTTGGCGGCTTCAACCATCGCCTCAAGCGAAGGCGTGGTCTCCGCCCAACCGCGGGTCTTCAGCCCGCAGTCCGGATTGACCCACAGCCGTTCCGCGGGAATTCCCTCCATCGCCTTGTGAAGCAGCCGCTCGATTTCTTCGCGGGACGGAACCCGGGGCGAATGAATGTCATAAACCCCGGGACCAATTTCGCCGGGATAACGGAACTGCCTAAAGGCTTCCAAAAGCTCCATGCGGGAACGCGAGCATTCAATCGAGATCACATCGGCATCCATATCCGAAATCGCTTCAATGATGTCATTGAATTCGCTGTAACACATATGGGTGTGGATCTGCGTCTTCGCGTCCGCTACTGAGCACGACAGCCGAAAAGCCTTCACCGCCCATTGGAGATAATCCGCCCAACCCGATTGTTTGAGCGGCAGCCCTTCCCGAAACGCTGCTTCGTCAATCTGGATAATCCGCGCTCCCGCTTTTTCGAGATCCGCTACTTCATCTCTGATCGCAAGGCCGATCTGAAATGCCGTCTCGCTGCGCTCCTGATCGTTTCGCACAAACGACCATTGAAGGATGGTGACGGGCCCTGTCAACATGCCCTTCATGATTCGCTGCGTAAGTCCCTGGGCATAGCGGAACCACCGAACCGTCATCGCTTGCGGCCGGGACACATCGCCGTAAATGACCGGCGGCTTAACGCATCGTGACCCGTACGACTGCACCCAGCCGTTCTGGGTGAACACAAACCCGTCGAGCTGCTCCCCAAAATATTCCACCATATCGTTTCGCTCGAATTCACCGTGCACCAGAACGTCCAACCCCAAACCTGTTTGACGCTCCACCGCATCGGCAATCTGCTGCTCCAAAAACTTCTCATATTCCGCCGAATCGATTTCGCGTTTCTTGAATTTGAGCCGCATTTTGCGGACTTCAGGCGTTTGCGGAAACGATCCGATGGTCGTCGTCGGGTAGGGAGGGAGCCCCAAAGCTTCCTTCTGAAGGGAGAGCCGCTCTTCCCTGGGTTTCTGTCGCGAAAAATCCTTCGGCGCAACGGCTGCCATACGCTCCCGAACCGCAGCCACCCGAACCCGGGGGCTCTGAGCGCGCGAATTCAAAGCCATCCGGTTATTTTCAAGTTCCTTTTGGACGGCGCCGTCACCTTCTCTAAGAGCGGAAGCGATCCACCGGATTTCATCAAGCTTCTGACTGGCAAACGCCATCCACGAACGGATTTCTTTATCCAACGCCGTCTCCTGATCCAAATCAACAGGCACGTGAATCAATGAGCAGGACGAAGCGATGGTGATGGGCCGCGTCACCTCTTTGTCGAGCGCCTTTCTCAGCCGGCAAACCGTCGCCTCCAAATCCGTGATCCACACGTTCCTGCCTTCCACGACACCCAACGATATTTCCTTATCCTTCGGCAGATGGTTCAAAAATTCGGGAATTTGCGCAAAAGACCGGACGCCGTCCACATGCCACCCTGCCACGGGAATGCTTTCAAGAAGCTTCGCCGGCTCAGTCACCGCCTCGAAATAAGTCGCAAGCGTCACCTTAAGATTCGGAACCTCCACCGCGATCCGCTTATAAGCGCGTATCAGAGCTTCACGGTGAGCGGGTTGGGTGTCCGTAACGAGGATCGGTTCATCCAACTGCACGGACTGTGCGCCTTCCCCGCTAAGCCGCTTCAGGATGGCGATATACACTTCCACGAGCCCATCAAGCAACTGCAGAACATCAAAAGGCTCGCCCTGGCACTTTCCGAGGAGCAAATACGTCAACGGCCCGATCAGCACCGGGCGCGTCTGTATACCCAATTCCCGGGCCTCACGAAACTCGTCGAATACCTTGGTTCCGGCAATCCTGAATGCCTGATCCTTTTTGAGCTCGGGGACAATGTAGTGATAGTTTGTGTCAAACCATTTGGACATCTCCATCGCCGTCACCGAAGACGGTCCTTTTGCGTCACGGGCCACGGATCCCCCGCGCGCCATCGCAAAATAAGTATCCAAATCCACGGTTTCGCCCTTAAATTCAAACCGGTCCGGCACAGCACCCAACAAACAGCTCATATCCAGCATCTGATCGTACAAACTGAAATCGTTGGACGGAATGATATCGATCCCGGCCCCTTTTTGGCGTTCCCAGTTTTCCCGGCGGATCTTTTTGGCGACGTCAAAAAGCCCCGCCGCGCTCAACCCGCCCTTCCAAAAGGATTCGGTTGCTTTTTTGAGCTCACGCTGTTTTCCGATTCTCGGAAAACCAAGGCTCGCGGTGCGAATATTCGAAAAAAGTTTGGGTTGGCTCACGGTTGACTCCCCTTTTTTTTGGTAGATGCTACGATTCTGATTTCGCGATTAAAAAACGGATTAGAATTCTATCACAAACCCAGAGAGGGCCCAACAACGAATCAGCCGCGCATGATCCGGCGAAAGACAAGAACCGCGAGGCAGCCGCAGAGAAGCGCGGTCGCAATCCACGGAATACCTGAAATCGGCACGTCCCAAAAGGCGCTCCACCCCGCTTTGGGCTCAAGGCGGACGTCAATCCAGACGCCACGCTTCCAGACGCGGTCTGCTTGAGGGGTCGGATCCTTGAGAACCCCCCTCAGACGGGACGGAAAAAAAGGCGCCGCTTTGTTTTTGGGGATGCTCAAGAGCGCCCCGCCGCGCCACTTCTGCGCCCGGATGCCGGTTCCCCAATCCACAAGCCCTTCATCCCATGGAAAAAAATGCAAATTCTCAGGGTCGCCCTTAAAGGCGCTGTACAGATAAACCCTCTCCTCATCCTGCACCGCGCGTACATCCATATCGACTTGGGGCTGCGGCAGCGCCCGCTTCGCTTCGTTCAGCGCGAGATCGCTCAGCGCCGGGGACCGGCGGCTCACCGGCAGCCTAAGACTTAATTCTTTGAACCCCGAGGAACACTGCGACCCGCGGCAGGCGGACCATTCGACGCTGGCCGCAAGATCCGCGAGCGCTCCATCGGCAAGGAGCTTCGGCGGGATAACCAACGTCAAAAGATCCGCGCCCTCCGGATACCCAAAACAGGCCCCTCCTCCGCATTCGATCTTCTCGGGTGAAGGCCATTCAATGGATCCGGCGCGAAAACCTTCGGGGAGTTTCCAATACACATTAGGGGGGTGACCTTGCTGCCCCGGATTCTTCCAAGGCACATACAGTCCTTCGGACGCCTGCAGGCGAACAGAAACCCAAAACGGTTCACCGGGCTTAATCGTCGGGGACTCTGACAAAAGCTCGGCGCTCACCGCTCCCGGCGTTTGAGCCGCAACCGGCAGACATCCAAAGCACAACAAGAAACCAATGACGTAACACGCTCTGTTAATCATGGAAGACAAAAGCGTATTCCATCCTTGCGGGAAGATCAATCAAAAACATACGTCCGCATCGCTATTCCAAAGCCGGACTTGCCCACTGCCCCTTTTGACGTCTGAGATGACCTCCGGTCAGAGCGTCTATCCCGGCCCCATACTCCTCGATCAATAAACGGCGCCGAATCATTCCGTCTCCATCACCTGAAGACGCCAACAACTCCTCAATCTGAAGCGTCCTTCGGGCATAAAACAGATGAATCAACCGGCTCGTGATATCCTCCCGGAGCTGAGTCATCAGCTTGGAGCGGTTGTCAATGCTGGTCTGGTCGGGATTCCAAACAAGCTCCGACAAATCCCAACTGGCTTGCAACGTCCACTGCATATCACTCTCTTCGGGCCCGGAGATAAATCGGTCCGGGTCGCCGGTTCCCCCCCGGTCAATATCCACATTCTCGTCGATTCCGCGGTCAAACTTAACGCTAACCTCCGGAAGCCACGCCTTGAATTGCACCTGCTTTCTCCACCGGAGAATCTTGGATGATTGGACATCAGCATACGCTTCCGCAGCTCGCAACAGCTCGTGAATGCCGGGCTCGTTTTGAAAAGTATCGCTGATGCTCCCCCATTCGTCCCCGGCAATCATGCCGCGAGACTCAAAAAAAAGTCGCGCTTCGGGGTGGGTTAGTTGATACAGCCCTTCATCAGTTGCCGCGTACAAGGTGTCCGTTTGAGATACATAGGTCAGATCATTGATTCTGCCTCCGGAGAACACACGACGCGGCTTCCCCGCGCCGTTCTGCGCGGCATCAATCCAGTAAAGACCGTCCCGGCCCGGCACAAGAACTCCGTTCAGCCCGCCTTCGATCGTCATGATTTCGGAAGAGACGGTGGGCAGGCCGCCTGCTATCCGCCGGCCTATGTCCGCTGTTTGGGGGTCCGTGCTCCATAGTTCTCCGTCAAGAAACGCGTACCACCCCCGGCCGTCGCCCGGCGCCCCGCTCTGGGCAACGGAGGTCCTCCGGTCGATACGGACGTCCTGGATATCCGCCCCCTCGGGCAGCTCTGCCAAAGAGACTCTAAGCGATGCGTTTTGACGGGCCAGAGGCCGCCACCTTTCCGCGTGCGCTTCCTTAATATATATCCCGCCGGAAGTGCAAACCACCATCCGGAAGTCGACGCCATGCTCCGCCCCGATCGGAAGTTGCGAAATCTGGAATACCGCCTCGCGCGGAACGCCTGTTTCAAAGCGCCATTCAAAGCCTTCGTCATCCGATCTCAACAATCCTGCTTCTGTGCCGATCCATATTCTCGTCCGGTTCCCGCGTTCCAGACCGATGGAAAGAACATCCCCGATCCCTTCGTCATTGGGGGCAAACACCCGCTCCCAGCCTTTGCCGCCGGCCTCACCGCGATAAAGGGTTCCGCCCACCCCGACATAGACCCGACGCGAATCATCCTCAGCAACCACCAGGGCGCCGATGGCGCCGTCCCGACTGCCCACCTCGAATATACGTTTCCACTTCTTTGCGTCGGGCGCGGAAACATATACCGCTCTTGACGTCGCGGCCACCAGCCTCCCGTCCGGATCCGGGAGCGGTGTGATCCGCATCACAGGGCGCTCAAACAAACCGGCGCTGATCTTCTCCCAAGCCAGCGCGGCTTGCGGATATACCCACTGACAAGCCAAAAGCAGCACCACACATAATATTCTCATATTGTTTTTTCCTCATTTTATTTTGCTGATAATGTATCATTCGGATCTGTCTCTGTCAAGAAACCGATACTGCAAAGCCTCCTCGACATGGCGGCTCTCCACGAGGATGGCGGCCTCAAGGTCCGCCAGAGTCCGGCCGACTTTCATGATTTTGTGGTACGCGCGGCCGCTCAATTGAAGCTCCTCGATGGCTCGCATCAGAAACCCGCGGGCTTTCTCAGTGAGCTCGCAATACTTCTCCACGTCCCGTCCGTCAAGCTGCGCATTGGTTCTCACGCCGCTTCCACGGTAACGCTCCGCCTGCAAAGCGCGTGCCTTTTCGACTCGGGACCGGATGGCGGCAGAACACTCCGGTTCCCTCGCCGGACGATAATCCCCTGGGCGAATCCGGTCCACCGCAAGGTGGATATCAATCCGATCCACCAGCGGGCCCGAAATCTTGCCCATATAATTCTTGATTTGAAGCGGACTGCAACTGCATTCCTTGTGTTCGTCCAGATAGTATCCGCACGGACACGGGTTCATCGCCCCGACGAGAATAAAATCCGCCGGGTACACCAT
>JADGBA010000066.1 GCA_015231685.1 Candidatus Omnitrophota bacterium
TGAAATCCACCTCCGCGCCGACGGATTTGCCGATCCAGTTTCTCTGCATCTGCTTGATGGATTCCGACCAGTCGAGTTCTTCCAGTCCCTCCAGAAGCCGGTCGGCATACGCGGTGATCCTGAGCATCCACTGGCGCATCGGCCGTCGCACGACGGGATGTCCTCCGCGTTCGCTTTTGCCGTCCACGACCTCCTCATTGGCAAGCACGCAGCCGAGCGCTTCGCACCACCACACCGGGATTTCTGCCTGGTAGGCCAGCCCTTTCTCAAACAACTTCAAAAAAATCCACTGCGTCCAGCGGAAGTACGCCGGATCGGTCGTATTGACCTCACGGCTCCAGTCGTAGGCGAAACCGAGCCGGCGGATCTGCCCCCGGAAGCGCTCGATGTTCTTCTGCGTCGTGTCCTTGGGATGGGTCCCCGTCTCGATGGCGTACTGCTCGGCGGGAAGGCCGAAGGCATCCCACCCCATGGGATGAAGCACCCGGAATCCCCGCATCCTTTTGTATCGCGCCAGAATATCGGTGGCGGTGTACCCCTCGGGGTGCCCCACGTGGAGCCCCGATCCCGACGGGTACGGAAACATATCGAGGATGTAGACCTTGCGGTCTTTGGATTCTTCCGGCGGCGGATTGGGCGTGTTGAAAGCGCCGGCTTCTTCCCAGCGGCTCTGCCACTTGGGTTCAAATTCTTTATATGGAAAAAGCGCTTCTTCCGTCACAACACCCCCCTCACCAAAAGTAACGTCGCCAGAGAAAAATATATGCTGATCGCCATGATATCAGAAAGTGTCGTCACCAGAGGCCCCATCGCTGTGGCGGGGTCCACGCCGAGGCGTTCCAGGATCACGGGCCCGATGGCTCCGGCGGCCGTGGACGCGGTCATAGCGGCCCAGACCGAGAGCATGATCACCAGCGGCAGGCGCGGGCCGACGATCTGCCCGTAGAACAACCACGCGATCGCGCCGGTCATCAGACCGTAGACCAGCCCCAGCATGACTCCGATGGAGACCTCCTTCACCAGTGCCGCGTACTTCGCGGCGCCCCGGAGTTGTCCCGTCGCGAGATTCCGCACAAGGATCATCGCGGACTGCGAGCCGATATTGCCCGCCATCGCCGGCACGAGCGGCAGGAACGATGCCAGTGCCAGAACCTCCACGATGGCAAACTCAAAATGACGTATGACCGAAAACACCACAAACTGCCCGCCAAGGGTCGCCAGGAGCCACGGGAATCGGAACCACGCGATTCTCAGGAGAGAGCGCTCTTCAAATTCCTCGGGCTGGGTACCGGCCATTTTCGCGATATCTTCGGAGGCTTCCGACCGGATAACGTCGATAATGTCATCAACAAAGATCACGCCCAGAAGTTTGTTGTTTGCATCCACGACAGGCGCGGAGACGAGATCGTATTTGGCGAAGATGGAAGCCACCCGCTCTTGATCAAGCCCGGGGGTTAATTTGAAATATTCCGCAGAGACCATGAGCTCTCCCAGCGGCAAGTCCGCGACCGCCACAACCAAATCCTGAAGCGACAGCATTCCGAGGAGGGATCCTTCCGAGTCAGTGACATAAAGCGCCGAGAGATGCTTGCGACGCTGCGTGCGGCCGATGGACTGAATCATCGACAACGCTGCCCGGGCGGTCATTCGGGGCGTCAGACGTATGAACTCCGGCTGAAGCAGCGCGCCGGCCGTTTCGGGCTCGAACTTCATGAGAAGCTCGATCCGCTGCATCGCGTCCTTTTTACGGACCAGCGACTTCATACGCTTCACGACGCGTTTGGGCAGGGTGTGGAAGAGCTCGGCAACATCGCTCGCCGGGATCCCTTCGAGAAGGGGCGCGATGTTACGCTCATCCAGCGACTTCAAAAGATACGTCTGGTCCCCCACCTCGAGGTTCTCAAAAAAAACCAGCGCCGCCTGGGGCCCGAGCAACTTGAAGATGCCGATCTTTTCGTCGTCCGAAAACCGATACCAGCTCTCCGCGACATCCTCCGGACGCACGTCCTCAAGGATGTCCTTAAGAACGTCCCACTGCTTGTTTTCGCAGAGTTCCTTGATTTCGGGCACCAGATGCGCCACGGGCTCGAGCGTTTTCACAACGTGGCATTATAATATAAACGCAATTCGCCGTGGTATTGTTTATAGCTTTAGCTACACAACAAGAGTTGGGACTGTCCCCATGGTCGACCCTAAGTTGTGGGGACTGTCCCAACGTTAGACTTTAGGGAAGCTCCACTTACGGGGACTGTCCCAACGTTAGACTTTAGGGAAGCTCGACTACACCACTTCCACTGCGCCCGGCTCAGTCCAGCCGCCCTGCCCGGGTCCGGTGCGAACCTGGAGCCATCCGCCCTCTTCGCGTATCGCCTTTACTTTGAGGCCTTCCGCCGCCTCGAAGGCCAGAGCACCGTCGTAGGACGGGCTGTACCGAACCACCGCGGGGTCGGCGATCACGATAGCCGGGCGGCCCTGCGATTCGTCACTTTTGTGCCAACCGAAGAAGAGCGCGGCGACAAGCCCAAGAACAGCCAGGCTGACCGCGCTCCAGCGCGCCCCGTCACCCGAAAACACCCTCAGCATCCCCAACGCCAGCACCGCAATGCCGGCTAAATAGGCTCCCAGAAGAACCCAAAACCAGCCTTCCGCCCTTAGAACATTACGGATATCACGGGCCCAGCGGACCCACCAGCCCCCGCCATCCGGAGCGGCTTCCTGCTCCACCAATGAAGTCACATGACTCAGATTATGGCTGATATCCTCATCGTTCGGGAGAAGCCTCGCCGCCCGTTCGTAGTAGAGAAGCGCCTTGCCTTTGTGATTGAGCTTGAAGTACGCGTTCCCCAGATTGTAATAAACCGCGCCGTCGGACGAGCCGTCTTTGATCAGGGTTTCATAAATTTTGACTGCCTCTTCATATCGCCCCTGCGCATACAGCGCGTTGGCCTGATCGAAGGCTTCTTGGCTGCCGTTGGCCCAACCCGTGGCACAAGCCGCCAGCGCCCACATGATGAGCGCAATCATCCATCCGGTTCGCGCAGCCCTCATCGGAAACTCCTCTCCACCCGGCGTACCGCGCCGGCGGCCGCTTCAATTCGCTTTGGAAAAATCTCCGCGTCCAGGCCCGCGGCCCCAAAAACCGCGTCTTCCGTTTCCTTGAGAATCCGGCCGAGCTCTGCCGCGTCCTGTGGCCGCCTGATCCGCCGGCCGATTTCCTCCCAAAGATCCGGGCCCGCCAGGCCGCCAGGCCGCCCCAGACGGTCCGCCGCGTACGTGGTGAGCGCTTTCATCAACGCATCGTTGGCCTCTCGCAAACGGCCGGATCGCGCCTGAGACCGGGCTTCCTCGATGGATTTTAAGCAGCGGCCTCCCGCCTCAAGGCCGCGCCGGTACGCCGGATCCGTCTCGAAACGCCGCCGGCTTCGTATCCATCCGGCCAGAAGACCCAAAAATACCGCCGGCAAAACAAATCCGGCCGCCCAAACCCAGGGCTTCTCATGCGCAGCGGGACCGCGATGCCGCATCCCCGATGAAGCGCTTTTGATGTACCGAATATCCGCTCCGGTCATGTGAATGCGCGCCTTGGCCTTCGGCTCCTCGCGGGAGGATTCATCCGCGGACCCGACCGCCACCGGCATCGTCGCCGGCGCTTCTTCGGGCGCCTTCTCCGCCGTCACGCGGAACGGCCCGCGACGGATCGTCTCGAACCTTCCCTTGACCGGATCAAAGTACGAGAATGCCACTTCCGGAATTTCAAACACCCCCGCTTCGCGGGGAACAAACACCTGCTCAGCGAGTTTTTTTCCGGCAGAAAATCCGGCATCCGCCGACGGGTCATACCGCACATGAGCTTCATAACTCTTGAAGGCATTTCCCACGTCCATAACGGGAAGATCAAGGGTCTCAGCGTTACCGCGGCCGGAAACCCACGTGGTCACCGTTACCGGGTCCCCCGCCTTGACCTTGAGCGGCGACACGTCCACCCCAAAATCGAACTGCCCGACCGCATTCGTGTATCCGACCGGGCGCCCCTCGGCAGGCACCTCGCGGATATCGAGCTCGACGGCACCCGAGCGCGTCGCGAAGGGCTCCGTCACCGCGCGGCGGTTGGAAAAACCGAAGAAATCGTCAAAATCCCGGTCGAAGAAATCGTCAAAGAAGCCCCGGCTCGCATTCTGCCTGTACCCCGTCACCACATCGCATTTGAGGAAGGTGGGTTCAAGCGTCGTTCGTCCGGCAGAAAGCGGAGTAAGAACTTTGGAGAATTCCACCACGGCGTACTCGTTGCCCCCAAAAAACTCCGTGCGCTTTTCGGCCATCACCTCCTCCGAACCGTTGACCTGAAGCCGGTAGTACTTCTTATTCGGATCGACCGGCGGATCCGACACCAGGAATCCGTCGAGACCATCCAGCCACGGCACCTGAATCCGGTACCCTGTCACGTTTTTTCGGAAATACCATTTGAAGGTGATCCGGATCTTCTGCCCCAGAACCGCCTGCCCGGGGTCGGCCATCACAGTCAAAAACAAATCTTCGCTTTTCTCGGACTGATCCAGCACCTCGATCGTGAAGGCCTCGGTGCGGTATACCCTGCCCGCGTAGGTGATCGGTATGGGCTCAACATCGAACACACCCGGCCTCTGCGGCACAAGCTCATAATCGTAATAGAGGCCGCCGCCGGTGGTCTTGTCCTCAACCTTCTTGCCCTGCACAATCACGGTCATCCGGGAACTCGACTCCTGCCGTACCCCCCGGAATTTGACCGCACATCCGGGAACATCACCAAGCTGGGGCGATTCCGCCTGGGCATCACCGTTCTTCACCGCCACACTCAAAATGGCGCTGTCACCCAGAAGGACGCTTCGGCGGTCCAGAGACACGGAGATATTCGGCTCAATGGCCGCGGCGGGCGCAGTCATCCCCATCGCCATGACCGCCAACAGGGCGATCAATATCCCCGGATTACCAGTCTTTTTCCACACGGTCCCTCGTCCTTCCGGCTCTGCGTCCGTCATCACTCATCAACAATTCCTCCCCGCGCTTGAACGCGTCCAAAAACCGTTCCGCGCCCTCGCGACTCATTTCCCCGGCAGGCTCACCGGAACTTGAGGATGCGCCTTCTTTCTTATTGTTCTCCGCTTCCCGGCTTTCTTCCCGGCTTTCTTCCCGCCCCTCTTCCCCTTCAGACTCCTTGCGGAGCTCGGTCGACTCCTGGCCGCTCTGATCTTCACCCGGCTTATTCTCCTGCACGGAGGTGCCCTCGCCCTCATCTTGGGAGCCGGCCTGCGACTCCTTCTCTTCCCCTTCGGAGGACGGCCCTTGAGACTTCTGTCCCTCCTTCTGGGCGCGGTCGGCCTCGGCCTGTTTGGCGGTCTGGGCCGCCTTAGAAAGCATTTCTTTCATGACGCGCTCGGTGTACTCGAGATTAAACTTGGCGTCATGGTCCTCCGGATCCCGCTCGATGGCTTCGCGGTAGGCGTCCATCGCCTCCCTGAAGCTCCCTTGCTGGAAGAGGCAGTTGCCGATGTTGTAAAACGCCTTCGCCTCGAGCGCCCGGTCTCCGCGGGAGGCCGCATCCCGGTACGAACTGGATGCTTCCGGATATTTCCCCATCCGATAAAATGCGTTTCCGGTATTAAAGAGAATTTCCGGCCGCCCCGGATCATCCAGCGCGGCGTCATTATACAGGGAAAGCGCTTCATCCGCTTTTTCGGCCAAGAGCGCCTCATTGCCGCGTTTGACCTTCTCGGTTGCGGGGTCCCCAAACCCCGTGAGCACCGTCCACGTCCCCAAAAGCACGAGCAGCATCGCAGCGCGTCTCATCGCCTCACCTCCGCCGCCACGCGGCGTCTCTCGGAAATCATCGCTTCGGCCACCAACAAGAGCAGCGCGATGATCAGAAAAATCTGAAAACGGTTTTCGTACCGCTTCTGCCGGACGGATTCGAGTTCGCGCTTTTCCATCTTGGAGACCTCGTCGTCATACATTTCGTCCAAAGGAAAGCTGCCTCCGCCAATAAGCCCCATCTTCCCTCCGGTTTTCAGCGCGATCTTCTGAAGAAGGACATCATCCCGCTTCGAGAGCACCACCTGACCCGAGCGGTCCTTCACGTATCCGGTTTGGCCGTCGGCCAGCGTCTCGGGAATGGGCGAGCCTTCGCGCTTTCCGATGCCGATCGGGAAGATCACAATCCCCTGGTCCTTCGCCTCCCGGGCCGCCGTCTCAGCGCTCGCGCTGTGGTCCTCTCCGTCGGTGATGAGGAAGAGCACGCGGTGTTTCTTTTCGTGGCCTTCGAAGGCCGCGGTGGCCGTGCGGATCGCGCCCCCGATATCCGTCCCGCCCAAAGGAATAATGTCCGGATCGAGATGGTCCACAAAGAGCTTGGACGTCCCATAATCCAGAGTCAGCGGACAGGACAAGAACGATGTACCGGCGAAGGCGACAATTCCGATGCGGTCCCCCTGAAGGCGGTTGATGAGACTCTTCACTTCACGCTGGGCGGCCTCAAGACGGTTGGGCTTCACGTCCTCAGCCAGCATGCTCTTGGAAACATCCAGCGCCACGATGATGTCGAGGCCGCGCCTTTTGACCTCCTGCCACTCATAGCCCCATTTGGGCTGAGCGAGGGCCGCCACGGTCATGGCGAGGGCCGCCAGGAGAATCAGGGTCTTGAGCCGGCGCCGGGGCCGGCTCACCGCGCGCGACAAAACTTCCGACAGCGCGCTTCCGGTGAACCGCTCCAGGGCCCGCTGACGGGCACGACGGGCAAACACCACAAACACCGCCAGCGCCGGAATCAGGGCCAGCATCCATAAGGCGTGAGGATTTCCCCAGATCATGGCAGTGTCCTCAATACGGTTTCGTCCACAATCATGCTCAAGATAACCAGCGCCATCGCCAAAAGAACCAGGGGCGGAAAGTGCTCATGATAATCCGTGTACAGATTGTTCTCGATCTTG
>JADGBA010000067.1 GCA_015231685.1 Candidatus Omnitrophota bacterium
GGAAGGTTCCGCGCTTGAAATCGATGTCGTTGCGGGTTTACTGGATGTCCACCAGTTTTTTGAGCAGCGTTTCGCGGTCCAACCCGTCGCCCGCGGCAAGCATGACCAAAAGCTTGGAATAATCTTCCGGAGAGCCCAGGCCGTAGATGCAGGAGACGCTGGCCACCACAATGGAGTCCGGGCGCCCCAAAAGAGAGCTTGTCGCCCGAAGACGCAGGCGATCAATATCCTCATTGATCGCGGAATCCTTTTCGATGAAGGTGTCGGTCTGCGGAACATAAGCCTCAGGCTGATAATAATCGTAATAACTCACAAAATATTCAACGGCGTTGTTCGGAAAGAAATCCCTTAGCTCCGAATAAAGCTGCGCCACCAGTGTTTTGTTGTGGGAAATGACAAGCGTGGGCTTCTGCAGGCGCTCGATCACATTGGCCATTGTGAAGGTTTTGCCGCTTCCGGTCACACCCAGAAGGGTGTGAAATTTGCGTCCCGACAGGAGGCCGCGTGAGAGACGCTCGATGGCCGCAGGCTGGTCTCCGGCCGGACGGAAGGGGGCTTTAAGTTCAAATCTCATGATGCACCCGGCGCCGCACGCATCACAACAGATTCAAGGATAAATCCGGCGGCTTCGCGGAATGCGTCAGGGCGCCGACCGAAATCCGCTCCACGCCCGTTGCCGCATAGGCCTCGACGGTATCCAGCGTCACGCCGCCGGAGATCTCGAGCGGGATGGCGGATCCTGAATCATTCCGGATGCGCACCGCCTGACGCGCCGCCGGAAGGTCAAAGTTGTCCAGCAAAATGAAATCAGCGGCGCTTTTGACCAGCGCGCGCAGCTCGTCAAGACTCCGGACTTCCACGCCGATCGGAACGTTGCGCGGGTATCTTGCCCGCGCGCGCTTGATCACGAAGACCATGTCGGTTCCCGCAAGGGCGGTCCAGTGATTTTCCTTAAAAAGAACGCCGTCGTAGAGTCCCCGGCGGTGGTTGTGTCCCCCGCCCACGCGCACCGAGTAGCGGTCCAGCGCCCTGAAGTTGGGCAGGGTTTTACGCGTATCGTAGATCGCGACCTTGGTGTTCTTGACCTTTTCCACAAACTGACGGGTCAGGGTCGCTACGCCGCTCATCTCGGACAGGAAATTCAACGCGGTCCGCTCTCCGGTGAGAATCGATCGGGCGGAGCCTTCCAGATAAAAGATCGCGCGGCCGGGCTCGATGAGCTCCCCGTCCTTGGCCACCGGCAAAAAACGCAAATTTTCGTCCACGAGACGGTAAATCCGTTCGGCGACACTGAGGCCGCACAGGACTCCGCGGGATTTGAAGACCACATCCCCGCGCGCCGTAAGATCGGCATCAATCATTGATGAGGTGAGGTCTCTCCCCCCCACGTCCTCTCGCAGGGCGGCCCTCAGAATGTGGTCGAGTTTTTTGTCGAGGGCAATCATCGCGGCGGATGCCTCAGGCAAGGCTTCGCAAGTTTTCATTCAAACGTTCAAGTTTGACCCGGGACTCCTCCGCCTTACGCCGCTCTTCCCGCACCACCGCCTCGGGGGCGTTGTTGATAAATTTTTCGTTTTTCAGCTTGGCCTGGACCGAGTGGAGGTATTTCTGTATCTGCGCGGCTTCTGCGGCGAGACGCTCACGCTCTTGCTCAAGATCCATGGATTCGGGAAGATGCACGAAGAGTTCCGCCTCCGGAGTCACCAGAGCCAGAACCGATTTGGGCGGACGCGGGAGTCCTTTTTGAATACAAGCCACGCGCGCGCGGGCGAGCCGCTCGAGATCCGCCGAAAACTCACCAAAGGCCTCCGCAACCCCGTCAGTGGTGACGGACACCGAGACCTGAACCGTTTCTTTGGCGCCGATGCGATGCACGGCACGTTTGTTGCGCACCGCGCCCACGGGTTCGATCAAAAAACGGCTCACACGGTTCTCCAGAGCCTCATCTCTGCGGCCGGGCAGAGAGCGGGGCCAGGCAGCGCAGTCGAGAGAACGCTGCGATCCGGTCAGGATCGAGTGGATTTCGTCGGTTAAAAAGGGCATGAACGGGTGAAGGAGTTTCAGGGCGGTTTCCAGGACCGTTCTCAGCGTCCCGGCAACATCGGTCCGCGTGATTTGGGGCTTGGCCAATTCAATGTACCAGTCGCAAAACTCCCCCCAAAAAAAATCATATAGCCGGCCGGCGGCTTCATTGAAGTGATAGGCGTCCAGCAGCGAGGTGGTTTTTTGTACCGCATCTTCCAGGCGGCTCAGAATCCAGCGCTCGTGGGGCCCCGGAGCCGGAGGCATCTCCTCCGGAAGATTCGGAGGCAGATTCATCATTGCGAAGCGCGAGGCGTTCCATATCTTGTTTGCGAAGTTTCGCCCGATTTCGAGCCGGTCTTCGGAGGCGTACACATCCTGTCCTTCGGAGGTGATGGAAATAATTCCGAACCGCAATCCGTCCGCGCCGAAGCGGTCAATCACCGACAGCGGGTCAATCACATTGCCTTTGGATTTGGACATCTTTGCCCCGGTCGGGTCACGAACGATCCCGTGGATATAGATGTCTGAAAACGGCGGCTGCTTCATAAATTCGCATCCGGCCATCATCATTCGAGCCACCCAGAAAAAGATAATTTCATAACCCGTCACAAGAGTCTTCGTGGGATAAAAGGCCTCAAGTTCCGGGCTGGCGTCGGGCCATCCCATCGTTGAGAACGGCCACAACCAGGAGCTGAACCAGGTATCCAGCACATCCTCATCCTGGCGAAGCGGGGCGCTTTCCTCCAGTCCCAGGCGCCTGCGGGCATCCGCCTCATCGTGGGCGGCCGTGTAGCGTCCGTCGGAGGCGGTGTACACAGGAATGCGGTGTCCCCACCAGATCTGCCGGGAAATACACCAATCACGAATGTTGGTCATCCATTCCATATAAACCTTTGTCCATCGATTCGGAAAAAACCTCACTTCACCCGACTCCACCGCACGAATGGCGGGCTCAGCCAAAGGCTTCATCTTGACAAACCATTGTTCCGAAGCGCGGGGCTCCACCACCTCGTCACAACGGTAGCAATGCCCCACCGCATGCCGGTGGGGCTCGGTCTTTACAAGAAGCCCGTCGGCCTGAAGGCGCTCCACCACCCGCTTGCGGGCTTCAAAACGACTCAAGCCCCGATAAGGGCCTGCCTCGGCGTTGAGATTGCCGTTCTTTTCCATGATATTCACTGAGGGGAGGTGGTGCTTGCGGCCCAGTTCAAAATCCACAGGATCGTGCGCAGGGGTGATTTTGAGTGCGCCTGTACCAAAAGCCGGATCAATGGCGGGGTCTCCGATAATCAGGAGTTTGCGTCCCAAAATAGGCAGAATGGCGTGCTTTCCTACAAGATGGCGATAGCGCTCATCCTCGGGGTGAACGCCGACCCCGGTGTCACCCAAGAGCGTTTCGGGTCGCGTGGTTGCGATCACAAGCTTTTCTTCGGAGCCTTCCACCGCGTAGACGATGTGATAAAAGGCGCCGTCGAGATCGCGGTGATTCACTTCCTCATCGGCCAACGCGGTCTCGCACCGCGGACACCAATTCACGATGTAGTGGCTTCGGTACACCAGCCCCCGGTCAAACAAGCGCACGAAGACCTCGCGGACCGCGCGGGAGAGCCCCTCATCCATTGTGAAGCGAAGGCGCTTCCAATCACAGGAGCATCCAAGCCGGCGGAGCTGTTCCACAATCGTGCCGCCGTATTCATCGCGCCATTTCCAAACCCTTTCAACAAAAGCGACACGCCCCAGGTCTTCGCGCCGGATCTTCTCTTTGGCCAGCGATTTTTCGACCACATTCTGGGTGGCGATTCCGGCGTGGTCGGTTCCCGGCATCCAGAGCACGCGGTATCCCTGCATGCGCTTAGAGCGGGCGATGATGTCCTGCAGGGTGTCGTTCAGGGCGTGGCCCATGTGCAGAATTCCGGTGACGTTGGGCGGAGGAATCACCATCGAAAAGACCGGCCCCGTTCCTGCGGGGTCAGCGTGGAACACGCCGTCCGCCTCCCAGCGCTCCAGCCACTTCTTTTCTACGGACGCGGGGTCATAAGCCTTGGGAAGTTCTTTGGGTCGTGGATCGCTCATCGTTTGAGAATCTTGTATTCGATGCTGTCGACCAGCGCGTTCCAGGAGGCCTCGATCAGGTTGGTGCTGATGCCGACAGTGGTCCAGACGCCTTTGTGATCCTGAGAGACGACGAAGACGCGGACCTTGGCGGCGGTGCCGGATTTCTGGTCGAGAACCCGCACCTTGAAGTCAGACAAGCGCATCGAGGCAAGCTTGGGGTAGAACGGAATGAGGGCCTTACGAAGGGCTGAGTCGAGGGCGTTCACCGGTCCGTCACCCAAAGCCGCCGTGTGTTCTTCGGCCTTTCCCACCTTAAGGCGGATCGTCGCTTCCGATGTGGGCGCCGCGCCCCCTTTGGTCACCACCACCACCTTGTAGTCCAGCAGCTGAAAAAGCGGCTTGGTCTTCTTCAGGACCTTCCGGATCAAAAGTTCCAAGCTCGCTTCCGCCGCCTCAAACTGATACCCCTCGTTTTCCAGCTCCTGGATCTTGCGGTGGATCCGGCGTATTTTGGGGCTCTCCTTGGACAGGCGGTCGGCGAAGTGACTGGCTTTCATCACAATATTGGTTTTGCCGGAAAGCTCGGATGTCAGAAGCCGCCGCTGGTTGCCCACGGCCTCGGGAACCAAATGTTCATAGGTGCGCGCATTTTTGAGCACCGCGTCGATATGCACCCCGCCCTTGTGGGCAAAAGCACTGGAGCCCACATAGGGCTGCTGGTTTTGAAGAATCTGATTGCTGATCTCATAAACAAAACGGGAGGTCTCCGTCAGGCGCTTCAAGCCGTCATGGGCGAGAACGCGCTTGCCCATCTTAAAATGGAGGTCCGCGGCGGCCGTCACGAGATCCAGATTGCCGCACCGCTCGCCCTGTCCGTTAATGGTCCCCTGCACCTGAATTGCGCCCTCACGTACGGCGGCAAGCGCATTGGCCACCGCCAGCCCCGAATCGTTGTGGGTGTGGATCCCGATTCCCGCTTCCGGAAAACGGCGGCGAAATTCCGACACCGCGGCTGAGACCTCCCACGGCATCGAGCCGCCGTTGGTATCGCACAGGATGACGGTCGTTGCCCCGCCGTCGATTGCCGCCCGGCAAACGTCAAGCGCGTAATCCGGATCCGCCCGGTATCCGTCAAAGAAATGCTCCGCGTCAAATAAGACCTTCTTGCCGGACCGTTTCAAAAAACGTACCGAGTCAAACACCATCCGTAAATTCTCGGATAAAGCCACCTTGAAGACATCCCGAACGTGCAGATCCCAGCACTTCCCGAACAGTGTGACCGACCGCGTCCCCGCATCGATAAGTGAACGCAAATTGGCATCCCGCGCTGCGTTCTTTCGGGCGCGGCACGTGGACCCGAAGGCGACGAGCTCAGCATGCTTGAATCGGGTTTTTGAGGCCTTGGCAAAAAATGCGGCATCCTTGGGATTTGAGCCGGGCCAACCGCCTTCGATGTAATCCACACCCAACTTGTCGAGCCTCTCCGCAATCAGCAGCTTGTCCTGAACGGAGTAAGACACACCCTCTGCCTGCGACCCGTCCCGAAGGGTGGTGTCGTAGATCTCGATGGCGTCGGCAGCGCGTGTGCGGGAGGCGCGTTTCATGACAGTCTCATCATTTGACGACAGTATAACGGTCTTTTTGTTTGATGAAATGCTGGTGCAAAACACGCACCGCCCGGTCAGCGTTCTTTTTTTGCACCACGCAGGAAATCTTGATCTCACTGGTGGAAATCATATCGATGTTGATACGGTTTTTTCCCAGCACTTCAAACATATCGGCGGCCACTCCGGAATGACTGCGCATTCCGATGCCAACGACCGAAATTTTGGCGATGTCACGGTCAGCGATAATGTGCTTTTTCTCGATCGCCGGCCGGATCTTTGAAATGACCCGCACGGCTTCGTTCAGGTCGGCTGCGCTCACCGTGAAGGAAATATCCGTTCGGCGGCCCGAAACTGCAATATTCTGAATGATCATGTCGACATTGATGCCGGCCGTCGCGATTTGGCGGAAGAGCGCGCCGGCCATGCCGGGACGGTCTGTGATGTTTCGCAGTGTGATTTTGGCTTCGTTTTTGTTGGCTGTAACTCCACGGACCAGAATGTTCTCCATCGATGAGTCTCCTTTGACTATCCAGGTTCCCTGCTTTCCCGTGGCGCTGGAACGCACATGAATGGGTACGTCGAATTTACCCGCGAGCTCAATGGACCGCGATTGCATGACCTGCGCCCCGCTGGAAGCCAGCTCCAGCATTTCTTCATAACTGATCCGATGGATCTTCCTGGCTTCGGGGACACGCCGCGGATCCGCGGTGAAAACCCCCTCCACATCGGTATAAATTTCGCAGGCGCGCGCGCCGAGTGCTTTGGCCAGCGCCAAAGCCGTCAAGTCGGATCCGCCGCGGCCAAGCGTCGTGATTTCCTTTTCGGGGCCCACGCCCTGAAAGCCCGCCACCACAACGACGCGCCCGCGACCAAGCTCGGTCATCAAACGCTCACGGCTCACACCAAGAATGCGCGCGCGGGTATGCGAAGCGTCTGTTTGGATGCCGACCTGAAACCCGGTGAGCGATACAGCGTCCACTTTGATTTGGTGAAGCGCCATGGCCAATAGGGCTGTGGAAATCTGCTCCCCCGTAGACAACAGCATATCCAGTTCCCGCCGGGAGGGAGAAGATGTGATCTTTTGGCAAAGATCCATCAGATCGTCCGTGGTGTCGCCGAGAGCGCTCACCACCACCACGACCGCATAACCTTGTTTCTTGGCTGCCGCAACCCGGCGAGCAGCGCGCTTGATCTTGTCTGTATC
>JADGBA010000068.1 GCA_015231685.1 Candidatus Omnitrophota bacterium
AACTCCTGCCGGTTGCCCGCTCATCCGTGCCTTCAAATCCGCCACATGAGCAAACTCCTCAAACGGGCTGTTGAACTCGGCGTTCACCAGAATATCGGCCTCGTGGGCGCCCGGTATGTCCTGCCCCATCCGGTTCCATTTGAGCACGATTTCTTTGGAACGTCCGTTCACGGGTTTGGTGTGCACCCGGTAAATGGCGCTTGTGCCTGAGAGCCGTACGGAGTTTGCTTTGAACCACTCCGGATCAGTATAGAAATTCTCAGGTCTTAAGAAATCCATGAAGGGAAGGCCGTACACCGTCACATAGAGATCGCTTTCGTCAGCGAAGTGGATATGCGCGTACTCCACCCCGAAGATGCGGATGATTTCGCATCCCGTCCGCCCGTCCTGACGGCGTATCCACTCTTTGAGACGTTCGTTCTTGATCATGACTTCAATAGCGTACCACAATCAGACGGGGGGTGACTCGGCACGCAAGAGAGCGCGCTTCCAATGCCGGGCAGGTATCGCTTACAGGCAGTGGACCCGGTTACGCCCGGCCCTCTTCGAAAGGTACAACGCCTCATCCGCGCGCGCAAGGAGGGTGTCCGAAGTATCCGATTCCCGGAACGCGGCAACCCCAAAACTCGCTGAGCACGCCGGCTCCCGGGACCCTTCCCCCAGAGTACCGCGGCGGCCGGCGATCTCGGCCCGTGCCGATTCAAGAACCCGCGCCGCCTCCGTGAGGGGCAGCCCCGTAAACATCAGCACAAATTCGTCGCCTCCATACCGCCCGGCGGCGCCCCGGCCGCGCGTCACGGTCTTAAGCGTCGCTCCCATAAGCCGCAGAATCGCGTCCCCGGCGGCATGCCCGTGTTCATCATTGATTTCCTTGAAGGAATCCACGTCCGCCATGGCAACACACAGCTCCGTGCCCGGCTTCAGAATCCTCTGCTCGATTTCCCGCTGAAGAAGAGCCTTAAAGTGCCTGAGGTTAAAAAGACCCGTCAAACCATCGGTGGTCGCGGCCCGGACCAGGCGCTGCTTCTCGAGAGCAAACATCACCTCATAAAACACCGAAAGCGCCAGATGCATAAAAAGCGTGAGCGCCATCGGATACACGACCGTCACCACAATTCCCGCCGATCGGAAGAGGACCAGCGACAGCGCATAATACGCCGCCGCGGCCACCAGAATCACACCCGTCGTCTGAATAAAATTGTGACGGTAGTGCAGAACGAACAAGACCGCTCCGAAGACCCAAAGTATGAACAGATTTCCGACGCGGCCTACGGGATGCAAAAAACGGTTCTGGATCACACAATCCGCCAGGACCGCTTCGAGCCCGACACGCGGATACACCGGATCCACCGGAGTCGTACGAATATCGCAAAGGCCCGTCGCGGAAACCCCCACAATACAAAGCGCATCCTTAAAAAGATCAACGGAAATCCGCGGGGCCTCCCCTTTACGCCACCGGGCGTAGGACGTCACCACATCCACATAAGAAACGTGGCGAAACGCTTCCTCCCAGGAACCCGGCCAGTTGATCAGAATATCTCCCTGCTGGGTCAGCGGAATTTCTATCAAGTCCCGCTCCGGAGATTCGATCACCATGCGGTCCGGCTCCAAACGGATGCTTTCGGGTCGGATCCCCAGCCAGTCCGCGCCGGCAAGAATTCCCAGGGGCCAGAACTCCCGCCCGCCGTACCGGACCGAGGGCGACACCCGCCTCAAGGTGCCATCCCGGTCGGGCGGCGAGACAATATGCCCTAATCCTTTGGCCGCCTGCGCCAAAAGCGGCATCGGAGCGTCCACACCCCGGTCGCGGGATTCGGTTTGGGAATCCTTGACAGAAAAAAACACGTTACCGCTGTCTTGAATGACCTTTGCGAGCGCGTCATCCGACGCGGGGTCGGACGGCTCGCTGAAGATGGGCTCAAACGCGATTGTCCGCGCGCCAAAGGCCTTCAAGGCACGGATCAACGCGGCGTGCCAGCGGCGGTCCCAGGGCCACCGGCCGATCTCTTTGATGGAATCCTCGGCGATTTCGACCAGAACAACCTTGGAAGAGACCACCTCGGCCCCCCGCGCCCTGAAGCGCCGGTCCACCGACCAGAGCTCCCACATCTCCAGCGCCCGGTTGACATAGAGGAAGGACATGAGGAACACCACCAGGACGGCGGTTCCGAACTTTCCCCACAAAAAAGACTCGCCCGAACTCTGCATGACGGGCAGATCGTCTTTCAAGCCGCTCTCCGGATGATCATTCCACAGTGACTTCGAACTCGGTGCCGCGGATACCCACGATGGAGTTCGGCGTGCGGACCTTGAACTTGGATTCTCCTTCGATTTTTTCGGCCTTCACGAGAACCGAACCGATCAAGAGATCGATTTCTGTATCGCGGCCCTCGGCCTGATGGCCCACCTTCGACAGATTGATCAGGGTCTCGGGGCGGATTTCCACTGTCGCGTTCGCCTCATCCTCAAAGATCAGAACCGCGGTGGCTCCGGACCCGGAACGGATCTCGGCCTTCTCCGGAACCGCGTCTCCCACAGCGGCGGCCGTCCACGTGCCGCCTTCAACCGCCGTCCTAAAAAAGACGTCGCCTTCCACCTTCTCCAGCCGCGCCTGCGCGGCTGACGCCAAACACACCGAGCCGCCCCCGTTCGCCACCATCATAAAGAGCGCCGCCCACGCCATGATCTTCACTCGTCTCATCTGTCCTCCGCGACCGGCGCCGGGGCCGCCAAGATTTTGGTGGCTCGATCGACCGATTCTTTTATAATAGTTTAATACATTCGGATGCGCTTTTCACGGGCACCAAAAAAATATCGGGAGGTTTCCTCTGTTCAAGTCCAACCGGTTTCTGATCTTCGCGGCAGTTCTCACATTAGCAATCGCCATCTGGTGGCTGGGAAGGTCCCCCGCCCCTGAGGTCATTCCGGGCACCGACAAGAAGACAACGGTCTCCGTTATAGAAGGCTGGGTCTCTGTCACAGGGCTGGACCGCCAGGGGAGGCCGCAATACACCACAGAGATCGGCCCCGGAGAAACCCTCGTTCATGACACGCGTTCCGGCGCCGAAAAAAGCCGGTCATTCCAGATACCCGCCTTGAACCTGTTCCTCCCGTTGGAGGAGGCCTGCTCTGAGGCGTTTCGCGAGGCAGTCGAAGATCTTTCGGAATCGGACAACAAGCATCTCTTCACGATCTTTCATTCAGAAAAGGCCATCAACTCGGTTCTGAACCGGCATCTGGGACAGCACCCGTCCTTTGGTGATTTGAATGTGGTCTTCTATGAGGGTGGATTTGAAATGCGCGGAAGGCTCCGCCTGGGTCCTGCGGAGTTTAATTTTAGCGCCAACGGCATCGCGACCACGGACCCCTCAAATCCGCAGCAACTCTCTCTAGAACTTTACGAGGCCAAACTGGGCCGTCTGGATATGCCGCGGTTCATGCGCGCACAGCTTCAGGACGTCTTCCGCAACGCGTCCTTCAAATCCAAGGCCAATGTGCGTATCCGGCAAATCACCTACAAGCGCGGCGGAGTCGAAGTCTCCTACGTCCGCATGAAAGACTGACCGCCGGCGGCCGGCATCCCCGAACTTAAGCCGCCGTCGCGACCATCGAAACCATCATCCGAGCGGCCTGAAGGAACTGCGCGATCGGAATAATCCTCACGGTCATGACCTGACGGGCGGTGTACAGGCCCTTCTGATAGGCCCGCAAGCGTTCGGGCGCGCTCGCGAAGGTGTTGCTGTAACGCTTGTTCAGACCTGAAAACACCACTTCAAGGCCCGAATGTGCTTGAGAAAATTCCTCAGCGGCCTTCGCTTCCCCCTGCCCTTCGTTCGGCACCACGGCATAAAGCGCTTCAAGCGGGTCCACGATGAACCACGCCCAGACCGGCATCTCCCCGCGCTTCACGCGCTTCACATTGACGTTGATCATGCCTTCCCGGCCGTTTTGGCCATCGACCATCCAGTTGATAACGATGCCTTCGGACTCGGACGCCTCACCGACCGACAGGAAGCCGGGATTCTTTTCTATCGCTTCGGACCAGAAGGCCTTCATATCCGCCGGCAGGGCTGTAAGATCCTCGTAACGGATCATAAAGCGCGTCTTTTCTCTGCCCCACCGGGACGTCGCGGCCCACCGCATGGTCGAAAGCAGGAGTTTTGAGACGGCGCGTCTTTCGGATGAGTCTTGAATGCTTTCCCAATCAAACAAGTCCCCGAGCGGAACCTGGACGCTCGTGCGGAATGCCGTGAGGCCGTCCTGAGTCATTTGTCCCAGGCTCTTGTCGCCGGAGAGCATGGCCGACCTTATCTCATCGGCCATCGTCAGTAGATCCGTCAAACCATCCACCGCCAGGAGCGTCTCCTGATCGGCTTCGTTCAGAGCCTCCAAAGCCTTCGTCTTGTTGAACGCGTGGACCCTCTCGCCTTCGATGCTTAAGACGAGGAGGCCTTCAGCGGTCTCTTCCACGTTCACAACAGACAAGCGCCGCTCATCCCACAAAACGGCGAAATCACCCTGCTGCGAGATTCGCGCCGTGAAGACCTGAAGAAACTCGAGCTGCGCGTCCGACAGATCACGATAATTTCCCTTAAGCACCGCGTCATATACACCGAGTTCGGCGGCATCGACGTGTGCGGCCATTCTCGAACCGATGTCATGCAAACTCAAGCCCTTCGCAAACTCCAGCAGATCCGCGGCAAATTTCTGCTCATCCTCGTTCAGCTCGGCTTCCGCCCGACGGCTCTCCGGGGAATCAAATCCGATCAGCCGGGCCATTGCGACAAAATTCGCGAGCAGCCGTGGATTAAGTGCCCCGGCCCGGTCCGCAACCACGCGGTACACGTGCCTGAACTGGGCGTCAAGGCCCACTTTGGCCGTATCAGTGCCGGAAAACTTGAAGGCAAACCAGTTGGCCGTAATCTCGCTTACCGCCTGAAGGTGGTCCTCGTACAGGGGTTCATATCTGTCAAAATCAAATCGAAGACCGCCGATGACGGGATGATCATATCCATCCTGAAGCTCTGCCCCGAGGTATCTGACAAAATGACCATCAAGAACTCTGTCCTCCAACGGCGCTTTGACCACATTGCGTCCGGCCTCATGGAGCAAACCGTACTCGATCATAAGGGGATCAAGGTACTCGGGCCTTTGCATAAAATGCGCCAGGTTAAAGAGAGCCGCAAATTGCAATTCACCGTTCGGCCCCTGCCTCTGGCTTTGGCCCATAAATTCAGCGTCACCGGGCTCATAATAAAAAACAATGTGATCAAAGCCAAAATCGATCCCATGTTCTTCGAATTGACGGTAAATGGTTTCCAATTTTTGAAAAACCATATAATGCAGTGCCAGGGTGGTTTCAATCAGCTTGTCGGCATCAACTTCGCCCGCCGCAACCGCGTCAGCCAAACCCGGACTGAGATGCTGGTCATCAAAAATCACGTTCGCGTTCAAAGAGTCCCTCCGCAATGCTTCAATCCGCGCGGCCAGCAACTGCGCCGCTTCGGACTTGGCCTGCGTACCCGCGTCGGAGCCGGCCCGCGCATCGGCTTCGTTCCCGTCCAGACCCGTGGGCGAACTCAAAGAAAACACCCCGCTTTCTGCATCCAATACATAATCCGCCGGAAAGCGAAACACACTCCGTCTCGGATCAAATCGAATCGCTTCACCCGTTTTCATAATCAAAACCGTCAGGTAGTCTGCTATCGGCGTCCCATCGATGAACTCGATAAACACAAACTCCCTTGACGGAGAAAGCTGGAACAACAATCCCGGAATATAGCGTTCGTCCGTCATCTGATCAACGGCAAATACCAACCTGGGAGTTTGGCCCGGCTCGAAAAAAAGTTCCTTTGCCGAAAAACCCGCAAGCCCCGTCAAACGCTTAAACTCATTGAGCGTCCCCTCATCCTCAAGATCAAGCGGAATATTCCCCCATACCAAAGGATCCGTAGCGATCCCGCCCAGGTTTTCAACTTTGTCCAAATCCAGCTTCAAATGAATCGGGTCAAATACCCCGGTCAGTGACGGGCTCACCCCCGCCCTTGAGCCGGATGCGGCATGATCACCCAAATATCCGCGGATGATCTCCTGCTGGTCGTGATCAAAGCCCGCCAGGTTGCCGCCTCTCATGTCATGCTCGGGCATACTCTGAATCTCGATGATTTTGGAGCCGGCCCCGGGAACAATCCAATATCCCCGGCCGCTGGGAAGCAACATGATATTGCCGTTGACATCAAAAATTCCGCGCGGGCTCGATCCGGGACGGGCCACAACGAGCACTTCCCGGTCCGGATTCTCGGCCAGCAGCTTCGCCACTTCCATCGTGGGTCCGGCCTGGTCGGATAAGTCGGTATCGCGCTCCAAATCGGCGGCCGCATCCTGCGGTAGAGGTATAAATCGGTTTGAATGCGGCTGCGCGTAGCGAATGCTCCCGTCGGACTGTATACCAAAAAACGGGTTTGACGATCCTCTCAGCCCGATCTTCACCAGAGTTCCGTCGGAATCGGCCCCAAAAAGATCCCCGATTTTTTGACTCGCGACACGGGCGTTGAATACATCCAATATGACATTCAGCCCGGCCCACCAGGTGTTTTCAAGGTGTAGTTTCGCGGCACGTACAACCGACGCTTTGACGTCGTAATAGCGCGGAGTTGTCAGCTTTTTTAAGGAGTCCTCCAGGGACTTCAGCTCGGTTGCGCGCTCTGGATATCGTTGGAGCGCTTCGATCGTCTGCTCGGTGGCCGCGATGGCTTCCCCAAGAAAAACCCGCTGCCACTGGGCCCTTTCCAGGAGATCGAAGAATGGATACAGGCC
>JADGBA010000069.1 GCA_015231685.1 Candidatus Omnitrophota bacterium
GATACGGGGTGCATCGGCACTTCGTTCCCGAATTTTTTTGCGTTGGTCCGCAGGGCCGGTTGCCGGATTGACACCCGGTAGTTCCTATTTTATACTTTAACCTTCTCTAGACAAAAATTGCGCGATTCGAATACAAAAAAGGCGGTGGTTGTGGAGCGACTTCTTAGCATGATCCGGGGTGCCGTGAACCTGGTCATTGGCATTTTTTCCAACGATATGGGAATCGACCTTGGAACCGCAATCACTCTCGTGACGGTGCGGGGGGAAGGCATTGTTATTTCGGAGCCTTCCGTGGTGGCCATTGAAAAGGGCACCAACAATGTTCTGGCTGTCGGCGATGAAGCCAAACGTATGCTGGGACGCACCCCGGGATCCATCGTTGCGATCCGCCCCATGAAGGATGGTGTCATCGCGGACTTCGAGATCACTGAGAATATGTTGCGGTATTTCATCACCAAGGCACACAAACGGAGGCATTTGGTGAGACCCAGGATCGTCATCGCCATTCCCTCCGGAATCACGGAAGTCGAAAAGCGTGCGGTTAAGGATTCCGCGATGCACGCCGGCGCCAGGGAAGTCTATCTGGTCGAGGAACCGGTTGCTGCCGCGATCGGTGTGGGGCTGCCGATTCAGGACCCTGCCGCGAACATGATCATCGATATCGGCGGTGGTACCACCGAAATCGCTGTGATCTCTCTGGCCGGAATCGTGTATTCCAAAAGCATTCGTATTGCCGGTGATGAGCTGGATGAAGCCATCGTTGCGCACATCAAAAAGACCTACAACCTGATGATCGGCGAGCGAACCGCCGAAAACATCAAGATCAAAATCGGTTCCGCGTATCCGCTCGATGAGGAATTGACGATGGAAGTCCGGGGCCGTGACCTGGTGGCGGGCCTTCCCAAAATGGTCAATGTGACCTCGGAAGAAATCCGGGAGGCGCTCTCCGAGCCTGTGCAGTCCATTGTTGAAGCGGTTCGGATGACCCTGGAGCGGACCCCGCCGGAACTTTCGGCGGACTTGATTGACCGCGGTATTGTGATGGCGGGCGGCGGTGCGATGCTGAAGGGTTTGGACCAGCTTCTGAGTGAAGAGACGGGGTTGCCGGTGCATATTGCAGACGACCCTCTGTCCGCGGTGGCCAAGGGAACCGGCCATGTGTTGTCCAACATCAAGTATTTGAAGCGAGTGACCGTCCCTTCGCACCGTTCGTTTGAACGTTAAGCGCAGCCGCTTTCCTGAAAAAAATTGATGATACCCGGTCGCCGCAAGGCCACTCAACCCGTCTTTTTTCTTCTCCTGATTCTGGCGATTCTCTTCCTGCCTTCTGCGCTGAAGGACCGGCTCAAGCATCTTTCGGCCGGAGCGCTCCGCCCGGTCCTGGTTCTCTCCCGTGGGGTGACCGGATCTCTCATGTCGGTCAGGAAGATCCCGCGTGCTCTCAAGGAGCAGAGGGACTTCTCTCGTTTGTCTGAGGCCAATCGGCAGCTGGTCGTGCGCTTGAAGGAGCTTGGGTCGGAAAATGAACGGCTCCGGAAACTTCTCGCCTTCCGGGATCAAATTTCGTGGCTTGGCAAGCCGGTGGTGGCCGCCCGTGTGATTGGGCGGACGCCCGCGGGTTGGCGGCGGACACTGGTTCTGGATAAGGGCACGAAGGACGGCATCAAAAGCGGTATGCCGGTGATGTCTTCCGGAAGTCTTTTGGGAATGATCTCGGGATGCGGCGCGCGGACCTCGGAGGTCAGGCTTGTGACCCATCCGGAATTCCGCGTCGGCGCTCTGCTGGAGGAGTCGCGCCAAACCGGCCTGGTGTATGGTTCGGCCGCCGGCGAATGCCGGATGAAATATCTCTCCGTGGATGCGGATGTGGAACCCGAAGAAAGCGTGCAGACCGCCGGATTCTCTCCGGGGTTCCCCAAAGGGATTCCCATCGGAAAGATCGCGGAGATCTGGAAAGAGCCGGGCCGCGTGTACAAGGTGGCTCACGTCAAGCTTTTTGCGGATCTGGACCGGATCGAAGAGGTGCTGTGTGTTTCGATGGACTAAGGCGCTCTTGCTGGTCGGGGTTTTCTTCACGCTCGAGGCGTCTCTGTTTTTCTGGATTCCGGATGTGCTCTGGATCCCCAATTTGAGTTTTTTGGTGGTGATATTTTCGGGGCTCAAATACGGGCCCGGGCCGGGGATCTTTGCGGGGTCTCTTCTGGGGGTCCTCTCCGACGGGATTTCTGCCGGAGGATTCGGTTTTTTTGTCGCTGCCTATTCGCTCGCCGGGGGCATTTGCGGATGGATCCGTGAATCGGTCTTTCTTGAATCCCCGATTTCACAGATCATTGTCCCGTTGGTTTTTCAGGCGGTCATCTACTTTGTTCTCGCGGCGCTCACGAGCTTCGAGGATGACGGTCCGAGGTGGTTTTTGTGGTTCGAGGCGGTCCGCCTGTCTCCGATATGGATCACAGCCCTGTTCGGCCCATGGTTTTTTCGATGGTATGAAGAAATTCTGGAAGGACGGCCGTCCCGTTGAATTTACGGATGATTCATCTGACGATGAGCCTCTGTTTTGTGGTGCTGGCGGCGCATCTTTTCAAGATGCAGGTTCTGGATCACGCTCATTATCTTGCGCAAAGCGAATCCAACCGTATTCGGCCGGTGATCCTTGAAGCGCCCCGGGGTTTGATTTATGACCGACGGGGAGAAGAGCTGGTGACCAACCGCCTGAATTTTGATTGTTACATCATCCCTGCGGAAGCGGGGGAGTATTTGCGGGACGCCCTGGTGATGCTTTCCGGAATTTTGGGAACCCCCGAAGCGGAGCTTCGTCAGGTGTACGAGAAGCGCAAGGACCGCTCCGATCGCGCGGTGCTTCTGGCGGAGGACATCACCAAGGAGAGGGCCATTCGTATCGAAGAAGAGGCGTCACGCATTTCGGGTGTCTTCGTCAAAACAAGACCGGTGCGTGATTATCTCCTGGGTCCGTCCGCCGCTCATGTGATCGGCTACATCGGCGCGATCGGTTCCGATGAATACCGGCAGATGAGGGATTACGGATACATCCTCCGCGACTGGGTGGGGCGCGACGGTGTGGAACGGTCGTACGACAGTTATTTGCGCGGCCGGCACGGCGCGTCGCAATTCGAATCGGACAGCCGCGGCCGGCTTTTGAGGGTTTTGAGCATCCGGGAACGCGAGCAGGGACATGCGGTTACTTTGACTATTGACGCGCGGCTCCAGAAGGAACTCTACAAGCTTCTGGATGGACATCGCGGAGCGGCGGCGGTGATGGAGCTGGAGAATGGAGGTCTCCTGGCGCTGGCAAGCGCGCCGAGCTACGATCCGAATATTTTTGTCCGGCCCGCAGAAAACCGAAAGCGGATCCGCGAGGTGCTCTCGGACCGAAAGAGGCCGCTGAGCGATCGCGCGATCGGGGCTGAATACCCGCCGGGCTCCACCTTCAAAATCGTCACTTCCACAGCGGCGTTGGCATCGGGATCCATCAGCGGGGGCACACAGTTTTTTTGTACGGGAGTTTTTTATATCGGCAACTTCAAATTCCCGTGCTGGAAACACAGTGGTCACGGGATTCAGGACGTGCGCGACGCCCTGGCGCATTCCTGCAATGTCTTTTTTTATCAGGCGGGACTCAAATCGGGTGTGGAGCGTCTTTCCCGGATGGCGAGGAAATTCGGGCTGGGCGAGGCGACGGATATAGACTTGCCGTACGAAAAGGACGGCCTTGTCCCGGATGCCGGATGGAAGAAACGGGTGATGCATGAGAAATGGTACACCGGAGAGACGGCGCACCTGGCCATCGGACAGGGGTTTTTGCTCGCAACCCCTCTGCAGATGCTTCGTGCCGCGGCGGTGGTGGCGACGGGCGGAAAGGTGCTGAGGCCCTATGTGGTCTCTCGTATTGACCGGGTTGAGATTTCTCCGAGAAAAAGCAGACATTTTTCAGTGGACGAAGGCACGCTGGCTCTGGTGCGTGAGGGGCTGGCCCGTGCGGTCGGCTCGGATTCGGGTACGGGACAGAACGCCCGCGTGGAAGGCCTCAAGATTTGCGGCAAGACCGGAACCGCGCAGGTCGCGCGTCAGGAGGATCACGCGTGGTTTGTCGGCTATGCGCCGGAGCGTGATCCGAAGGCCGCGGTCGTGGTCTTCCTGGAAAACGGGGGCCACGGGGGCGGTGACGGGGCGCGGATTGCGGGGGAGCTCTTCAGGAGCATGAAGGCAAAGGGGTACCTGGATGAATGACGCCGAGAATCGTCCTGATTGGGCGCTGATCCTTGCGCCGATGGCTATATTTTTGATCGGACTGTTTTTTATTTACAGCGCGTCACGCCGGGAAGGACAGATGATGGACGAAAGCCTCGTTTTCCGGCAGGCGCTATGGATGATGTTCTCTGTTGCGGTGGTGTTCTTTTCCACGCGGTTTCATTACCGATGGCTTCTGGGAGCCGCATGGCCGATGTACGCCGTGGTGATGATTCTGCTGGTTGCGGTTTTTTTTACGCCCGCCCGGCTTGGAGCTCACCGATGGATCCGCATCGGATTCGCGAGTCTCCAGCCTTCAGAGATCGCCAAAATCGCGGTGATTGTGATTCTGGCGGCCGTCATGCGTGAGAAACAGTTCGGGGCGTACAGCCAGAAGCGATTTTTGATTCCTCTCGCGCTCATGGCCGCGCCGATGGTGCTGATTCTTAAGGAGCCGGATCTGGGCACATCCCTCCTTCTGGTTCCGGTTTTTATGACGATGGCGGTGGTGGCAGGGATGAAAAAGCGATGGATCGTAATTTTTGTTTTGGTGGCGGGATTATTGTCCCCGATTCTTTATAGCCATCTGAAGAATTATCAGAAACAGAGAATTCTGACGTTCGTCAACCCTGGCCGTGATCCTCTGGGCGCGGGGTACACCATTATTCAGTCCCGAATCGCGATAGGCTCCGGCGGACTCGTCGGCAAAGGTTTTTTGGAGGGTTCTCAAACGCAACTGCGGTTTTTGCCGGAGCGGCATACGGATTTCATCTTCAGCGTTATCGGGGAAGAAGGGGGATTTGCCGCTGCGGGCGCCGTGATTTTTCTTTATTGGCTCATTGTTCACCGGGGGTACCGCATTGCCCGGCGCTCCTCGAACCGTTTTGGTAAACTTCTGGCCACAGGATTCACGACGCTTCTTGCGACACAAACGATCGTGAATATCAGCATGACGATGGGGCTCCTGCCGGTCGTGGGGATGCCTCTGTTCGGTGTCAGCTACGGAGGGTCATCCCTTCTGGTGGGGATGTTTTTGATCGGTCTCCTTGTTAACATCGGTATGAGAAGAGATCCCTTCTTGTAACGCCCCTGAGTAGAAAACCGGTTTATTTCAGCGTAAATCCGCGTGTGACCCGCCTTGCCTAAAAAAAGCTATCAATATTGAATATCACTTACCGATTATATATACTTCATAACAAGAGTAATTAATATCACTAAACGGAGACAGCTCATGAAAACATCCCTGATCGAACTCATCCGGCATGCTGCCGGAGTGGGAGCATCGGATATCCATGTCGGACTCAATCAGAATCCTAAAATACGCATTCATTCCCACCTTTTGGACGCGGAAGGGTTTGCGGTGGTGACACCTGAACGCATGGAAGCGTACCTCAGGGAAGTCACCCCCGAACCAAAACTTGAGAGATTTTTCAAAGAGAAGGAAATGGACTATTCATTTGTCGTTGAGGGCGTGGGCTCCTGCCGCAGCAATTTGTTTTTTCAACGGGGCAATCCCGGAATGGCGATACGTATTTTGCCGAGCCGAATCTGGACATTTGAAGAGTTGGGGCTGGATGCCGAGATGATGCGGCGGATGGCCGACCGGCCGACCGGTCTTGTTCTCGTGACCGGAGCCACCGGAAGCGGTAAGACAACCACGCTCGCGTCGCTGGTGGAATATGTCAACACGACCCGGCCCTGCCATATCATCACGGTTGAGGATCCCGTCGAATTTGTCTTTGAGGGCAAAAAGGCCAAGATTGATCAAAGAGAAGTCGGGCTGGATACCCATTCCTTCACGGGAGCCCTCAAATACATTCTTCGACAGGACCCGGATGTGGTTTTGATCGGTGAAATGCGCGATCTCGAAACCATTGAAACCGCCCTGAATGTTGCCGAAACGGGGCACCTGGTGTTCGCTACCCTGCACACTTCAGATACGATTCAGACCATCAACCGGGTGATTGACGTGTTTCCGGAGCATAAGCAGAGGCAGGTGAGAACCCAGCTATCGTTTGTTTTGAATGCCGTGCTTTCCCAGCGTCTGGTGCCTTCCTCATGCGGCACCGGCCGCGCGCTCTGCGCGGAGATCATGATCGTGAATTCCGCCATTCGGTCCATGATTCGTGACGAGAAGGTCCACCAGATTTACTCCTTTCTCCAGACCAGCAAAGAGAGCGGGATGAAAACCATGAATCAGAGCCTGGCGGATCTTGTGCTGGCGAAGAAAGTGGACCTCGAAGAAGCGGTGCATTTTTCCAACGATCCCGACGAAATGATCCGTCTCGTCGAGGAAGCCGCTCCGGCGGAAAAAAAGAAGGGCTTTATGGGGAGAAGGAGCTAGGCGATGCCGCGTCAGGAGCGTCAGATCACCAAACGTCTTGGAGAGCTCCTCGTGGAAGGGGGGCTCATCACCGAAGACCAGCTGCAACTGGCACTCGCGGACCAGAAGAAGAACGGCGGACTTATCGGAGAAATTCTCGTCGGCTGGGGGTACACCACGGAAGAAGCGATTGTGCAGGCGCTGT
>JADGBA010000070.1:0-384 GCA_015231685.1 Candidatus Omnitrophota bacterium
CCAAAAAAATCTTCACAAGATTCAGAAGCTCTCCGCGCGGCACCTCGGACTTGCGCGTCTTGGCGCCGCCGGTTTCCATCACGCGCGAGGCCACGCCGAGTTTGAGGGGCGTTCCTTCCTTCTTGAGAAAACCCAAAAAATCCCACAACGCCAGAGTCGTCCCGAAGAGAAGCATCCCCCCGCCGCGGCGGCACGCGCTCGCAAGCGCATCCCGGAAGCTCCGCGGCCGGAAGCGCCCGCCCCGAAATCCCTGAATCGCGGACCCCCGCCCGAAGAAGGCCTGAACCCTCGACGCCATATAAGAAAGCGAGCTCTCCCGCCGCACAGCATAAGGCTCAACGAGAAGCGCCACCCGCAGCCGCGCGCCCCCCGGAAGAAGGCACC
>JADGBA010000070.1:468-3290 GCA_015231685.1 Candidatus Omnitrophota bacterium
GGGAAGCCGGAAAGCAGCTCACCCGGTGATGTTTGAACGCCGAAACCGGCAGCCCGGGAATGTCCGAATAGCGGCGGACAGAAACCGGACAACCCGAACGCTCACACCACATCCGAAAAACCGGATTACGGGAATATTGAAACCGGAAAGTCTCAAGCGCCAGGTCGTTGAAGCGTGACTCGCTCCACGGCCTCAGGCGGGGTGAACGGATAAGGCGAAGAATCTCTCGCTGGAACGGCTCGAGCTTCAACGCCGGCGGCCCGTTTGGAAGGACGAGAGGACCTCCTCAAGAGACGCGAGCGCGAAGTCCGTCTCCCTGCGATCGAGAACGAAGGGCGGCGTCAGACTGATCACTTCCGAACGCGCACCCGAACCCAGGATCAGAATCCCGCGCTTCAAAAACTCGACAACCACGTGATGCGCCGCCGAAGGGTCGCGCATTTCCACGCCCCACATGAGACCCCGGCCGCGAATCTCACGGATGAGCCCGGGATACCGCGCCGCAAGCTCCGCCAATCCCGCGCCAAGAACCGCCCCCTTGTCACGGGCCATCCGGTCGGCGCGGATGCGCCTCAACTCCCGAAGCGTCGCGCAAACCATCGCCGAACCCAGCGGATTTCCGAGAAACGTGCTCGTGTGGCGGGCCTCCCCCGGCGACGGGCCCCACGCCTTGAACACCGCCGGTGACGCCAGACACGCCGAAACCGGAATCCCGCCGGCCATCCCCTTGCCCACACAAAGAATATCCGGCCGCACCCCGTACTCTTCGAAGGCAAACCACCGCCCGGTACGCGCGAAGCCCGTATAAATCTCATCAAAGATCAGAAGAACCCCGTACCGGCGGCAAAGCGTCCGCACACCCCGCAGCCACACCGGATCCGCCGGCCGGATCCCGGCCCGCCCCTGGATGGGCTCAAGAATCACCGCGCCGACCGCGCGCCGCCCCCGGCACTTAAGCTCCTTTTCCATACCGTCCAGATTCTTCCGAATCTCCGCCCGGTCCGCGCCGCTCCCAAAAACACCCGGCAAAAACCGCACAAACTCCCCTGCCTGCCGAAGAAAAGGCTCCCGAAAATACGCCCGGTGTGTCGCCTGCATCGCGCCGTAACCGAGCCCGTGATACGCGCCCCGGAAGGCGATCACGCCCGGCTTCCTTGTCGCCAGGAACGCCGTCTTGAACGCCGTCTCCACCGCGTCCGATCCGTTCAACGAAAAATACACCTGCCACGGCCCGCCGGGCACAAACGACGCGAGCGCCCGTGCCGCCTCGAGCTTCTTCGCGTGCGGATGCACGTCGCCCATCGCGTGCCAGCCTTCCCGGGCCGAACGCTCCAGGACCGGTGCCAGCACCGCCGGCGCATGGCCCAGCCCTGAGACCGCGAAGAACGACGTCAAATCCAGGAAGCGGTTACCGTCGACATCGGTGACGGAAGTGCCGGAGGATTTTTGGACAAAAACCGGAAAGTGGCGGCTGCCGTAAGTCACGTGCGGACACTCCCACCGCCGAAGGTCCTTCAAAAGCTTTTGGGACTTCGGGCCGGGAATCCGGGTGCGGAGAATGGGCAGGGGCATCGCTTAAAGGTTTATTCGGCCGATGCGAGGTACCGCTCAGCCTCGATCGCCGCGATGCAACCCGTGGCAGCGGCCGAGATGGCCTGACGGTATTCGGGATCTCTCACATCACCCGCCGCAAACACGCCCGGAACGTTCGTGCGCGCGCTGCAGTCCGCTTTGAGATACCCCTTCTCATCGAGCTCAAGCTGCCCCTTGAAGAGATCCGTGTTCGGCTTATGTCCGATCGCCATGAATACGCCCTCGCATTTCCTGGTGGAGGTGGTGTGATCCTTGACGTTTTCGAGAACAACGCCCGTCACCTTTTTGGCCGCCACATCCTGAATCTCGCGGATCACGCTGTTCCAGATGAAGCTGATCTTGGGATGCTTCCTTACACGGTCCTGCATGATCTTAGAAGCCCGAAGCTCATCGCGGCGGTGGACAATCGTGACGCTCGAGGCGAACTTCGCGAGGAAAAGCGCCTCTTCCAGCGCCGTGTCTCCCCCGCCGACCACCAGCACCTCTTTGGAACGGAAGAACGGACCGTCGCAGGTCGCGCACGCGGACACCCCGTAACCCCTGAGGGCGTTCACCGACTCGAGATCAAGCCACTGGGCCACCGCGCCGGTCGCGATGATGAGGCACCGCGCTCCGACTTCTCCGGAGTCCGAGCGGACCACAAACGGACGGCTCGACAGATCCACCGCCGTCACATCCTTGGGAAGAATCGTTGTCCCAAACCGCGCCGCCTGCTTCTTGCAGTTTTCCATGAGCTCGGCACCCGAGATCCCTTCCGGAAACCCCGGGAAGTTTTCGATGTCCGTCGTCAGCATCAGCTGGCCACCGGGCTGGCCGCCCGCCATGAGGCCCTCAAAGAGAACCGGCTTAAGCTCCGCGCGCGCGGCATAAATGGCCGCGGTGTATCCGGCCGGTCCGGAACCGATGATCACAAGATCATGAACGTCCACGTCAAACCTCCTTATTTAAGGAATGTCTTCAGAAATTCGACAAAAAGCCGTACCCCGACCCCGGTGGCGCCGACGGGATAATACCCGCGCTCCGCCGTCGTCCAGGCGGTCCCGGCGATGTCCAGATGAGCCCAGGGCGAGTGCTCGCCAAAAGGCTTGAGGAACATCCCGGCGGTCATGATCCCGGCGGACTTGCGGCTGATGTTCTGGATATCCGCGTACGTCCCCTTGATGAATTCGCCGTACCCCTCCCAAAGCGGAAATTCCCATAGCCGTTCGCCGGATTCCACCGCCGCCTTC
>JADGBA010000070.1:3336-5632 GCA_015231685.1 Candidatus Omnitrophota bacterium
GGCCGCGTAATCCGGAGTAGGGGCGCAGGCCCCGGTCAGGGTCGCGATATCCACCCGGCAAGCGGGAGAGAAATTTTTGGCATACGCCAGGGCATCGGCCAGGATGAGCCGTCCCTCAGCGTCCGTGTTCAATACTTCCACGGTCTTTCCGCCGTAACAGCGGATGATGTCCCCCGGGCGCTGGGCGTGACCGCCCGGCATATTCTCCACAAGCGGCATGATCCCGACCACATGAACCGGAAGTTTGAGCCGTGCCGCGGCCACAAGGGCGCCGGCCACCGCGGACGAGCCGCACATATCAAATTTCATCTCATCCATCGCCTTCGACGGCTTGATGGAAATCCCGCCGGAATCAAAGGTGACCCCTTTTCCGACCAGCACCACCGGGCGGCGGTTCTTCGCCCGCGCGGGCTTGTGCTCCAGAATCACCAGACGCGGCTTGCGCACGCTCCCCATACCGACGGCGAGAATACCGCCCATCGCGTTCTTTTTGATCCGCGCCTCATCCCACACCTGGACTTTGAGTCCCGCCGCCAACGCGGCCTTCCGGATCCTTCCGGCGTAGGTTTCGGGATAAAGCACATTGGCCGGCTCGTTGCCGAAGTCCCGGGCCAGATTCACCGCGTCACAGACGACCCGCGCCGAGGCCAGGGCGGCGGAGCCCGCCTTCATCTCGGACGAAGTGCGCACCGCGATGGACACGCTCTTCAGGGTGTTCTCGGCGGCGGATTTTTTGGTATTGTAGATTTCAAACGCGTAGTCAGAAAGCCATAAACCCTCGGCCACCGCACGGATCCCGTCGGCGCAAACCGGCGCCACATTCCCCGCATCAAGAATGACGGACCCCCACTTCTCCGCATTGGCGGTTTTTCTCAAAACCGCCGCCGCCACGCGCACCCTCTCGGCGCAGCCGGAACGCTTGCCCAGCCCCAGGACCAGCAGCGCTCCGGAAGAAGCGCGTGTGGGGAGCATCACCAGCGCGCGCTCACCCTTTTTGGCCGCAAACTTCCGGGCTTTGAGCATCACCCGGAGCTTCGACTTCTCCGCTGCCGCCAAGAGACCCAGGCCGGCCAGACAATCCTTGTCATCCTCAAATACAGCGAGCACCGCGGCGTCCTGCCGCGCAATCTTCTGGGAGCTTTGAACCATCTTGATCTGCATATTCTTCCTTCCTCCGGCCGGAACGAATCCGGACATTAAACCATCTTGGTGTTTTCTTCGACCAGGAGCGGGATCATCTCGGCCCCTTCCTTGAATCCCAGTTTCTTGAAGAACTTCAATCGCAAATCCTTCTCATACTGATCGCACGAGAGATCCGAGGTCGACTGGCACACAATCTGACCGCCAGCCAGAAGCCCGTGCCCGCCCGCGGTGCCGCGCTTGCCGACAAGGCTCCGGAGGAAGGCTCCCGCATTGGCCTTCCGGCTCGAGGTGCGCACCGAGGCGAGGATCCGGTTGTCGTACCGGCCGATGCACAGCGACCAGGAGATCCGTTCGCACTTAAGAAGCAAATCCGCCACAATCGGCACGAAGTCCGGCGCCGTCACCTCACCCAGCGTGGACACCAGCGCGTTCTTGTACACATACGTATGGTGCAGCGCGCGGTTTAAGGTCTTGAAATATTCTCGCGGAAGATTGGGATTTTCGATTTGAGAAAGAATCTTTTGGTTCGCCGCCGGAAAAATCGCCGAATAGATGCGCGCGTCCACCGCAGCGGCGCCGCGGCCCAGATGCTGGGTTTCGGAGCTGATACCGTAACAGAGCGCGGTCGCGAGCGTGGTCTTGATTTCTACCGCCGCGGCCAGAAGATACTCGGACATGATGGTCGCCGTCGCCCCGTAATCCGGCCGCACATCGATATACGCGGCTTTCGTGGCCTTCCTCAAAGGGTGATGATCAATCACAATATGAGGCTCCATTCCTTCGGGCAGCCGCAAATTCCCGGTGTGCGGCTGGCAGTCCACCACGGCAAACCGGTCGGTGGGACGAATCTCGCTTTTTTGGAGGGGATTGATCTTGATCCTGAGTCGGCGGATCATCTCGCGGTTCTCGGGCCGGCTCACCTCACCCGCAAAACGGAAAATCGCCGGAACCCCAAAATACCGCGCGGAGAGTTCCGTGAAAGCCATGGCCGAGGAAATCCCGTCGGGGTCCGGCTGATCATGACCCAGAATCACCAGGCGTTTGCCGCTTTGGACCACAGCCTTGAGCTGTTCGAGCTTCTTCTGAACTTCCTCAAAAGGACTCATGAGCGCTTCCCTCCGCAGACCGGACAATCCGGAGTGGCCTTGAAACG
>JADGBA010000070.1:5642-6207 GCA_015231685.1 Candidatus Omnitrophota bacterium
AAGTCCATTCGCAGGGCGTCAAACACCAGAAGACGCCCGATCAGCGGCTCCCCGATTCCCAGAAGTACCTTCAAGGCCTCGGTGGCTTCAATAGGGCCGATCACTCCGGGCAGAATCCCCAGAATCCCGGCTTCAGCCCCGGTGGGAACAAACTCCGGCGGAGGCGGCTCCGGAAAAAGACAACGATAGCAAGGGCCGCGTCCCGGCCAGAATACGCTGGCCTGTCCCTCAAATCGCAGGATGGAACCGTGTACCCAGGGTTTGCCGGCCGCCACACAGGCGTCGTTGATGGCGTAACGGGCGCCCAAATTGTCCACGGCGTCAATGACCAGGTCATAATCCTTGATCAGCATCGCCGCATTCTCAGGGGTAAAAAGGCCTTGAACCGTCTTAACTTGTACAAAAGGATTTACTTCCCGGACACTCGCTTCGGCAGAAACGACCTTGGGCCGCCCGACATCACTCTGCCCGTGAATAATCTGCCTCTGCAGGTTAGAAACATCCACCTCGTCGGCGTCAATTATCCCGATCGTACCGACACCCGCGGCCGCCAGATAAATCAGAA
>JADGBA010000070.1:6297-6697 GCA_015231685.1 Candidatus Omnitrophota bacterium
GCGCCTAGAACAGTAGAAGTCATATTTTGATCTTTACTAACGGAACCCTCAGAACTCATCGGATTATTATAGATGAACCCATCCGGGATTCAAGCGCAATAAAAAAGGACGGCCTTGAAGGCCGTCCTTTTTAAATTTCGTTATAATTCCCCGCCGGGCTTACTGGTAGACTTCCTGTTCCTCGATGATCTTCCCGTCCGCGTCATACTTGCGGATAATCCGCCGGGTCGGCTGCTGGGTGTCATAGGACGACGATGAGTAGTTCTGCTGCTGGGAGGGGTAATACTGCTGCGGCGGCTGGGCATAATAGGCCTGTTGCTGCTGAGACTGGCTCGGGGTCGTCAGGGCATCCAGCAGCGCTCCGCCGATCACACTGGTCCCGGCGCCGATCAATGCGCCC
>JADGBA010000001.1:0-13284 GCA_015231685.1 Candidatus Omnitrophota bacterium
TCCTGGGAGAACGTCTGTTTTGTGGGTGATGACGTGATTGATTTGCCGGTCATGAAGCGCGCGGGGGTGGCAGTGGCGGTTTCAGATGCGGTAGGGGAAGTTCTGAAAGCCGCTCATTACGTTACTCACAACCGCGGCGGACACGGCGCCGTGCGCGAAGTGACGGATCTTCTTTTGAAGGCGACCGGTCGATGGGACCGGGCGCTGTCCGGATACGAGAAGTAAAGAGCCTTCATGAAAAAGATTCTGCCCTGGGCGGCCATTCTCGGGATCATTGCTGCGGCCATCATCGGCGTGGCGGGAAGCGAAGAACAAAGGTCGCGTCCTCGTCCGACTGAAGGGGAACCGGCGGATCAGATTGTGGAGCGATTCAAGCTTGAAGGATTTTCTCCCGATGGATCCAAGGCCTGGGTCTTGACGGGGGACCGGGCACACGTCAAAAGCGCGGGAGACGTTTTTATCGAGAGGCACGTCGTTTTGAGTCTGGAAGGGGGGATCACGGTCTTTGCCGAGAAGGTCCTCTGGAAGAGTGAGCGCTCCGAATTTTTTACGCGACGCCCGGTCAAGGTCGCCCATGAGGAAGTGGTGATTCGCGGGTCGGGCGCCCGCGGCCGGCTTGAGGACAAAATGATCCAGATCAACCGGAATATTCGGGTGGCTCTGGAGCGCGGTACGATTCTGACTGCGCAGGGACCGATGAAGCTTTACCAGAACAAGGACCAGGTGACGCTGCTTCGGAATGTATGGATTTTGGATGCCAAAGGGGCGGTGACCGCCAGACGTATGGACGGCTTTTTTGATCCCGACGAAAAGAAAATCACGGCCGTAGTGGCCCGCGGAAATGTAAGGATCAGCCGCGGAGGCGACGTGACATATTCGGATATGGCGGTCTATGATACGCGCAAGGGTTCCGTGCGTCTGGAAGGGGCTCCGGAGGTTCGGAT
Source organism: Candidatus Omnitrophota bacterium (assembly GCA_015231685.1). Classification (GTDB taxonomy): domain Bacteria; phylum Omnitrophota; class Gorgyraeia; order 2-02-FULL-51-18; family JAGOUK01; genus JADGBA01. The sequence continues at coordinate 945 of JADGBA010000001.1, forward strand.
TTCGGACGCCGAGTGGTCCGAGGGGCAACCCTCGTTTTGACGGAGGAAGACCGTGTCGCTGATTGAAACTCAATCGATCCGCAAGCGTTACGGCGACCGGGAGGTCGTGCGTGGCGCGGATATTGTGGTTGACCGCGGAGAGATCGTGGGCCTTTTGGGTCCCAACGGCGCCGGCAAAACAACCACCTTTTATATGATCATGGGCATTGTCTCGCCAAACTCCGGAAGGATTCTCTTTGACCGGCGGGATGTGACACGGCTTCCGATGTATCGGCGGGCACTGTTGGGATTGGGGTACCTGTCTCAGGAACCGTCGGTGTTCCGCCACCTGACAGTTGAGCAGAACATCATGGCGATTCTGGAAACGCTTCAGCTTCCGCCGCGGGAGAGGCGCCGCCGCCTCGAAGAGCTCCTGCGTGAACTCAAAATCGAGAAACTTCGCAAATGCAAGGCGGTCACGCTTTCGGGCGGAGAGCGCCGACGGCTGGAGATCACGCGGGCGCTTGTGACACACCCGATGTGCATTCTTCTGGATGAGCCGTTTTCCGGTATTGATCCGATCGCGGTCTCGGAGTGCCAGGAATTGATCCGGGACTTGAAGGAGCGGGGGATCGGCATTCTTCTGACAGATCACAATGTCCGCGAGACCCTGACCATCACGGATCGCGCGTACATTATGGCGGAGGGGCGTATCCTGGTTTCCGGCACCAAGGAACAGCTTCTTTCGAGTGATGAGGCCCGCAAATTCTATTTGGGTGAGAAATTTTCGATGTGACGAACGTTGTGACGTGTCTGGAAGTTGTGATAACATAGCGCTTTTTCAACGGAGGAAATCATGGAAATTGACATCAGCGGCAGGCACACCTTTGAGGTGTCCGAAATGTTGCGCGCGTACACGCTTGAGAAGATGACCAAGCTGGACAAGTATTCACTCAAAATGGAATCAGCGCACGTTGTTTTTCATGCGGAGAAGATCAACGAAACCTGCGAGATTGTTCTCCTGGGCAAGAACCTGCGGATCAGCGCCAAAGAGACCACCCGCAATATGCAGGCCTCGCTGGATGCCGCGGTTCATAAGCTCCAGAAACAGCTGGAACGTTATCACGACCGAATCAAGGACAAACGCGCCCCTCGGGCGGGAGAGCTGGTAGAGGAACATGAAATCGAATCTGAAGAAGATTAAGGACTGTCGCCACGCGGTGGCCGTAGAAGTCGAGGCCGGTGAAGTGGATCAGTGTTTTGACGAAGTCTACGTGCGCATCAGCAAGCACGCGAAACTTCCGGGCTTCCGGCCCGGGAAGGTCCCTCGGCCCATGGTCGAGTCCACGTTTGCCGATACGGCGGCCGAAGAGGTTTTGAAGGCTTTGATCGGCCGGACGTTGAACGAGGCCTTCGTCCGTCACGAGGTGCAACCCGTCGGTCATCCGGGCATACGGGATGTGGTGCTGGAGCGCGGAAAGAAGATGAAGTATGTCGCCGAATTTGATGTGAAGCCTGATTTTAAATTGCGCAGAGTGCAGAATCTCAAGCTAAAGAAGCCCATTCAACGGATCACGGATGCCGATGTTGACCGTGCAGTGGACTCCTTCAGACAGGCCCGGGGGGTCACTAAGCCGCTCGAAGCTCCCAGGCCTGCGGTGGCGAATGACATCCTCCGTTGTGATTTGGAGGTTCTGAAGGATGGCAAGGTGGTCCAGCCCCGGCGGGAGGCTCATCTGGAACTGAGTGATAAGCAGCTGGGGGAGAAGGCCTGCAAGGAATTGATCGGCATCGAGTGCGGCCAGGAGCGTGAGATTACGATTGAGGGGGGCGCGACCTGCCGGATTCATTTGCACGAGATCAAAATTCGTGAGCTGCCTCCGGTGGATGATGAATTTGCCAAGGCGATGGGTGCGACGGACGTAGCGGATCTGCGTCAGCGGATCCAAAAAGACATGACCCAATACTCTGAACATCAGGCGACCGAAACTTTGAAGAACCGCCTGTACGAAGCGCTCCTTAAGGAGAACGCCGGGGCGGTTCCCGCATCGATGGTTGAAGCACAAAAGAAGGGCATCATAGAAGAATTAAACAAATCCCGGGCGGGGCGCGGTCAGGCACCCAATGCTGAGGCGGCTCAGAAGGAGCTGGAGACCCGGGCCGCTGAGAGCGCGGAACGACAGGTGAGGCTGTATTTCATTCTTGAAAAGGTGGCTGAGGAGCAGGCGATTCAGGTTTCGGATGAAGATCTTGCCCGGCGCATTGCCGAAATCTCGCAGGCGACGGGCCGGAGTGTTGAGGATCTGACGCGGGAATCGGCAGAGGATATCCGCGCGCAACTCAGGCACGACCGGGTCACGGAATTTTTGATCAAAAGCGCGCAGGTTGAAGAGATCGAAGAAAAGACTGGGGCGGGGGCTTAAGGCTGACGCGGGGATTGTCCCCATCGAACGCCGGGGATTGTCCCCGCAGTTGAATACAAGGAGAGCGTCATGAGCATTCTGGTACCGATGGTGATCGAAACGACGGGGCGGGGCGAACGCGCCTACGACATCTATTCGAGACTTCTCAAGGACCGTATCGTTTTTATCGGAACGCCGATTGATGACGTGGTTGCAAACCTGATCATCGCGCAGCTTTTGTTTCTTCAGTCCGAAGACGCCGCCAAAGATATCCATGTGTACATCAACAGCCCCGGCGGTTCCGTGACCTCCGGGTTGGCCATCTATGACACGATGCAATTCATGAAAAGCGATGTGAACACCTACTGCATGGGCCAGTGCGCGAGCATGGCGAGTGTCCTTTTGTCCGCAGGCACCAAAGGCAAGCGGTACGCACTCCCCAACAGCCGGATCATGATCCATCAACCCTGGGGCGGTGTTCAGGGGCAGGCCACGGACATCGATATCCAGGCGAAGGAAATTCTCCGCCTCAAGGCCCGCCTCAACGATATTCTTGCGCATCACACGGGCAAACCTGCCGACGTTGTCACCAAGGATTGCGACAGAGATTTTTTTATGTCGGCAGAAGAGTCCCGGGAGTACGGTCTTGTGGACCAGGTGGTCGTCAACGCAAAAGACGTGGGAGGTAAAAAATGACAACGAAGCGGCAGCTCCTCTTGACTCCCGGGCCGACCAATGTGCCCGATGCGGTCCTTGAAGCCATGAAAATTCCGATGATTCACCATCGGACCAAGGACTATCAGGCCATTTTTGAACGCGTCAATCAAAGCCTCAAGAAGGTTTTTTTGACCCAGCACCCGGTCGTGACGTTTGCGGCATCGGGAACCGGCGCGATGGAAGCTTCAATGACTAATCTTTTGTCCGCCGGGGATAAGGTGATTGTCGCGCACGCCGGTAAATTCGGCGAGCGTTGGAGAGATCTGGCGAAGGCCTACGGTGTTGAAGCGGTTTGTCTGGAGAAGCCTTATGGCAAGGCGCTCGATCCCGCCGAAATCGCCCGGGCCCTGAAGCAACACCCTGACGCGAAGGCGGTGTATGTTACATTGCTTGAGACTTCCACGGCGGTGGTCCACCCGATCCGTGAAATCGCGGCCATTACCCGGGAGAGCCAGGCGATTCTGGTCGTGGACGCGATCAGCGGTCTGGCGTGCGACCCCCTGAAGATGGATGAATGGGGGGTGGATGTAGTCGTTTGCGGCAGTCAAAAGGGCTTGATGATGCCCCCAGGCCTCGCGTTCATCGCGGCCGGTCCGCGGGCACAGCAGTTGATCGGCGAATCGAAGCTTCCGAAGTTCTATTTTCATCTCGGAGCCGCTCTCAAAGCACTCGCCAAAAACGACACGCCTTACACGCCGGCAGTCAGCCTGGTTCGCGCGCTGGAAGTGGCGCTGGATCTCATTCTCAAGGAGGGGCCGGAAGCCGTTTGGGCGCGACATCAAAAAATTGCCGAATGGGTCCGGGAAAAGGCCCGCGGCGCCGGGCTTCAGATTTTTTCTGAGAGCCCTTCCAACGGATTGACGGCGATCCTCATGCCGGAAAAGGTTGTGTCCGATCAGGTCATCCGGACCATGCGAGACAAGCACGGGGTGATCATGGCCAACGGGCAGGGTGATCTTAAAGGACGGATTGTGCGGTTTGCGCATATGGGCGATACCGCCAGGCCGGAAAGCGCCGAAACCGGATGGTGCGCTTTGACTGACGCGCTTGAAGTCTGTTCCCAAGCGACGCCGGCGGGAGGCAAATAGCCATGGCCGCCGCCGAGAAGAAGCGCAAAATCCTGATCTGTGATCCTTTGGATGAAGCGGGCCGCAAGATCCTTGAATCCGTCAAAGGGTTTGTTTTGGTGGAGGCCATCAAAGCTTCGGTGCCCGAGCTTAAGCGTCAGATCCGCGACGCCGAAGCCGTTGTGGTTCGCTCCGGGACCAAGCTGACCGGCGAAATCATCCGGGAAGGAAAGTGTCTCAAAATTATCGGCCGGGCTGGGGTCGGAATCGATAATGTGGACCTTGAGGCCGCGTCCAAAAAAGGCGTGGTGGTGGCGAATACACCTTCGGGTAATACGATTTCTGCAGCCGAGCACACGCTTTCCCTCCTCTTGGGTATGGCCCGGAATATTGCGCCGGCTCATCAGTCGATGTGCCAGGGGCAATGGGAGCGAAAGAAATTCACCGGTGTGGAGCTGTTTGAAAAGACGCTTGGATTGATCGGGCTTGGGCGTATCGGGACTGAAGTGGCCCGACGCGCACAGAGCTTTAGCATGCGCGTTTTGGCGTATGACCCCTTTCTTAGGGCAGAGAAGGCGGCTGAGTTGGGCGTCACGCTGGCTAAACTCGATGACATTTACACACAATCGGATTTTATATCGCTCCACGTTCCCAAGACTCCCGAGACGCGTCGAATGATCGGAGCCGACGCTGTCCGAAAAATGAAAAAGGGCGTTCGTATTGTCAACTGCGCCCGGGGCGGCCTTTTGGATGAGGATGTTGTGCTGAAAGGGTTGGAGTCCCGGAAGATTGCCGGACTGGCGCTGGATGTTTACGAGGAAGAGCCGCCGGCTCCATCACCTCTCTTGGACCATCCTTCGGTCCTCAAAACCCCTCACCTCGGCGCATCCACGGAGGAGGCGCAGCTCAAGGTATCCATCGATATCGCCAGGACCGTGGCTGACTACCTGCAGGGGAAAGGGTTGAGAAACGCCGTGAATGTTCAGTCCGTGGAGCCGGAAATTCTCAAAGAAATGGAATCCAGCATCGATTTGGCCGAGAAGATCGGAAAAGTTGCCGCCGCGCTGGTGTCGGGACAGTTTCTCAAGGCCGACGTCTGCCTTGCAGGAAAGATCGCGGAGTATCCGACTTCTCCGATTACGGCCGCGCTTCTCAAAGGGTTGCTGGGAGCCATTCTGGCGGAGGACGTCAATGTCGTGAACGCCGTGTTTCTGGCCAGGGAGAGAGGGCTTGAGGTTACGGTCTCCCAGACGGAGGCGTTGGGGAATTACTCAAATCTAATTCAACTGAAGCTTAAAACGGCCAAAGGTGAACATTCGGTGAGCGGGACGCTTTATAATCGTCAGGACCCGCGTATCGTTGCGGTGGACGATTTGAGGGTGGAGTCCGTCGCCAAAGGGCACCTGCTCGCGGTCGAAAATCGGGATGTCCCCGGAATGGTCGGGTATGTGGGCACGCTCCTGGGCAAAAGCAAAGTGAATATTGCCGATATGAGTGTCGGGCGCGACCGGCAGAAGAAACGTGCGCGCATCTTCATCAATGTGGATGCGCCGGTTTCGGAGGCGATCCTTCGGAAGATCCGCACCAACAAAAATATTCTCGATGCAAGGATGATCTGTTTCGGTGCCTGACAAAGTGATTAACACCACGGTGGTCGGGGCCCAATGGGGCGACGAAGGTAAAGGGAAGATTATAGATACCCTGTCGGGGAAGGTGCATCTTGTGGTGCGTTACCAGGGGGGCAACAACGCCGGCCACACGGTGTATAAGGGGCGCCAGAAATATGTGATGCATCTGGTGCCTTCCGGAATTCTTCACGCCAAGGCCAAATGCCTTATCGCCAGCGGGGTTGTGGTGGATCCTGCGGAGCTTTTGTCGGAAATCCGTGGATTGGAGGATTCCGGCATTCGCACCCGCGGCCGGCTCTTCGTCAGCGAGCAATGCCACCTCATTTTTCCGTTCCACCGTATCTATGACCGGCTCCGCGAAGAAAAGAAGGGGTTTATCAAAATCGGGACCACGGGCCGTGGGATCGGACCGTGCTACAGCGACCGCGCGCTTCGTTCCGGCATCCGCCTGATTGATCTCTATGACGAGAAGTTATTTTCCGAAAGGCTCACCATGAGCCTTAAAGAAAAAAACGAAATTTTCCGTCATTTGTATGGGTTTAAAGGATTTTCCTTCAAAAAGATTTATGATCAGTATCGGGCTTATGCCACGGAGCTCAGGCCATACATGGCGGATTCGGTGCAGATGATTCAGGAGGCGATGAAGCGACGGCGTTCGATTTTGTTTGAGGGGGCTCAGGGCACCATGCTTGATTTGGACCAGGGCACCTACCCGTTCGTCACATCAAGTTCGACCGTTTCGGGGGGAGCAACGGTCGGGGCGGGGATTCCGCCCGCGGCCATCCGGGACGTTCTGGGTGTGGCCAAGGCGTATACCACACGTGTGGGTGAGGGGCCCTTTCCCACCGAATTACCCGCATCGCATATGGAACATATGCGTGATCTTGGTGATGAATTCGGGGCAACAACCGGCCGGGCTCGCCGCTGCGGATGGTTCGATGCGGTTGTGGTTCGGTATGCCGCCGGGATCAACGGGTTCACCCGATTGGCTATCACCAAACTCGATGTGCTTGACAGCTTTAAGACGATTCGCATTGCTGTGGCCTATCGATTCCGCGGGAAGACCCTGAAGAATTTCCCTCATTCCATTACAGCTCAGCGGGAGGTTGTTCCCGTGTATGAATCCATGCCGGGATGGTCGAGTTGCACCAGCGGAATTCGCACGTTCGACCAGCTTCCGCCCAACGCCAGGAAATACATCCGCCGCATTAGCAGCCTGGTCGGAGTGCCCATTTGCCTCGTCTCTGTGGGTAAGGGGCGGGACCAGGTGATCCGTTGCAGGGTTTGAAGAATTAATCCTGTGCGGCGAAGTCCTGTTTTGTCAAACCACGACTGTATTGGCATGCCCATTTAGGTGTTTACATAAAAAAGAAAACCGCGTATAATAACGCAATATTGTTTATGTTGTTGCTATCAATGGAAGGAAGTGCATTGCGTTTCGTAAGTTCCCACACACCAGTTCAAAAGCACACCGTATCCCATTCAATGGAAGGAGTTATTCGTGAATATTGAAAACTGGCTTTTGTTGGCCCCGATCGGGTCCGTGATTGCGTTGGCCTTTGCGGGATTTTTGATTATGAGGATTGTCAAATCTCCCAAAGGCGATGAGAAAATGCTGGGGATTCAAAAGGCGATTTCTGAGGGCGCCAACGCCTACCTGCAGCGGCAGTACACGATTGTGGCCATGTTTTTTGCGGCAGCGTTCGTCATTTTGCTGGCGTTGGTCAAGACGGGGCATCTTCCGGCTCCGGTGCCGTTTGCTTTTTTGACGGGTGGTTTCTTTTCGGGTGTATGCGGATTTATCGGTATGAAGGTCGCGACCATGGCCAATGCGCGTACCTGCGAAGGCGCGAAGCACTCCCTTAATAGCGGTCTTCGGGTCGCCTTTTCTTCGGGCGCGGTGATGGGATTTTTTGTTGTGGGATTTGGACTTTTGGATCTTTCCGTTTGGTACTACCTGTTGGATTTGGTGATCTACCGTCATCTGGCGGAAGTGGACCGGATCGAAAAGATTGTGACGACCATGCTGAGCTTTGGTATGGGCGCGAGTATGCAGGCGCTCTTCGCGCGTGTCGGGGGAGGCATTTACACCAAGGCGGCCGACGTGGGCGCGGACCTTGTCGGAAAGGTTGAGGCCGGCATCCCCGAGGATGACGTTCGCAATCCGGCAACCGTGGCCGATAACGTGGGTGACAACGTCGGCGATGTCGCCGGAATGGGCGCGGATCTTTATGAGTCCTATGTGGGATCGATCGTTGCCACGATGGTGTTGGCGGTGGCGGCCGGACTGGGAATGGGAGGCGTGGTGATTCCCATGGCCATAGCAACCATCGGCGTGCTTTCTTCCATTATCGGAACGCTTCTTGTGAAGACTGAAGAAAAAGCGGATCAGATGACACTCCTCAAGGCTCTGCGTAAGGGGGTTTTCTCTTCCGCGATTGTCGTTGCGGTGGCTGCGTTCGGTCTGATTTATGCGGTGCTGGGTATGGAGCATATCGGAATATATTTTGCGATTCTCACGGGTCTCGTGGCGGGAATTCTGATCGGCCTGGTGACGGAGTACTATACTTCGGACGCCTATGCGCCGGCCAAATCTATCGCCAAGGCCGGTTTGACGGGCGCCGCTACCGTCATTATTCAGGGGTTGGGTGTGGGAATGGTTTCCACGGTTATTCCGGTGCTTGTTGTGGTCGCGGCGATCATGGTGTCTTTTTTGGTTGCGGGAGGCCAGACCAACTTCACACTGGGTTTGTATGGCATCGGAATCGCGGCGGTGGGAATGCTTTCAACCCTTGGAATTACGCTGGCCACGGATTGCTACGGCCCTGTCGCGGATAATGCGGGCGGTATCGCGCAAATGTCGGGACAAGACCCCAAGGTACGTGAACGGACGGATGCTCTGGATTCATTGGGGAATACCACGGCGGCCACGGGTAAAGGGTTTGCGATTGGGTCGGCGGCACTGACAGCTTTGACGCTGATCTCCGCGTACCGGACGGACGTGGGGCTTTTGGGATATAAGATTAATCTCGCGATTGACAACCCGCAGATGGTGGCGGGACTTTTTATCGGCAGCATGTTGCCGTTTTTGTTTTGCGCATTTTGTATTCGAGCGGTGGGTAATGCCGCTCAGGCCATCGTTCAGGAAGTGCGCCGTCAGTTCCGTGAGATCACAGGGCTGATGCAGGGTACGGCACAAGCCGATTACGGCACCTGTGTGAAGCTTTGTACGGCGGCCGCCCAGAAGGAAATGATTCTTCCGGCCGTTACAGCATTGGTGGCTCCGATTGTCGTTGGGCTCATCTTCAATGTGGAAGGTGTTGTCGGACTTCTGACGGGTGCTCTCGTGTCGGGGTTTGTTCTGGCGGTCTTTATGGCCAACGCCGGTGGTGCCTGGGATAACGGCAAGAAATACATCGAGGCCGGCAACTTCGGCGGCAAGGGCAGCGACGCCCACAAAGCGGCTGTGGTTGGCGATACAGTTGGCGATCCCCTTAAGGATACGGCTGGGCCGAGCGTTAATATTCTTATTAAGCTCATGTCGATGGTTTCTGTGGTGTTCGCTTCGTTTATTGTGAACTACGCGATATTTAAATAAGCACGTTCGTTCTTTGCGGCAAGTCCCGTGAATTCTGCATTTGGGTCAGAGTTCGCGGGACTTGTTGTGTCCGCTCCTGTGCGGATGATTATGAATACGGATTCTTTTGTCCGGCTTTGATCAATGTGATAAAATCGCCGCTCTCATGAAAGATCTGAAAATTCCTCAGCATATTGCCATCGTAATGGACGGGAATGGCCGGTGGGCCGGGAAGCGGCATCTCCCTCGCATCATGGGGCACCGCAAGGGCAAGGAGACTGCCCGGCAAGTGACCAGCGCCTGTTCCGAACTGGGGGTGAAATTCCTTACGCTGTTTGCTTTCAGCCGTGAGAATTGGAAACGGCCCAAGCTCGAAGTGAATTTTCTGATGAAGTTACTGGAGCATGCCATTGACAGTGAGCTTGAGTACCTGAAGCGTGAAGAGATTCGAGTTATGACGATCGGCTCCAGCGAGGGGTTGTCCGAAAGGCTGATCCGGAAGATTCGCCGGACGACCGAGTTGACGAAGGATCATAAGCGGATCAACCTGGTGGTTGCCCTGAATTACGGCGGGAGGCAGGAAATTATCAATTCGATTCGCCGGCTCGCATCGGGCAAAAGCCCTGAAGATATCCAACAAACCATTGACGCATTGACGCCGGAGGTATTTGACGGATACTTGGATACCGCCGGAATCCCCGACCCGGATCTTGTCATCCGCACGTCCGGAGAGATGCGCTTGTCCAATTTTCTGTTATGGCAGAGCTCGTACTCTGAGTGGGTTGTATCCCCAAAGTTCTGGCCTGATTTCACGCGTGAGGATTTAATCGACGCGGTCGCTGAGTATTCTGAAAGAAATCGTCGGTACGGAGGTCTTCGTTGAAATTTGTGATCCGCCTGGTGATAGGACTTTCCATCGGGGCCTTGGTCCTCTGGGGGGTGTGGCTTGCTCCGCTCATTGTTTTTGGGATGGGGGTGTGTACGTTCAGCGCGATTGCCTTGTATGAATTTTTGACGATGCTCAAGTTACGCGGCGTGGCTGTGAATCGTTTTTTTGGGGTTGTGATGGGATTTGTGATACCGCTGGTCGTGTATTTTCAGTGGGGGATAACCCAGTCGGGGGAAGTGTTGTTTGTGGTTCTCGCCTGTTTTTTTCTTTTTTTGATCCAGTTCACCCGGCGGGAGAATCCCAGGGCGCTTGAGGGTATCGCGCTCACCTTCTTTGGGATCATGTACATAGGATGGTTTTTGAGTTTCGTGAACAAGATGCTTTTTATCGACGGGGCGGCGCAGTGGATTACCTATCTTCTGGCAGTCACCAAATCGAGTGATATCGGCGCCTACGTTGTTGGAAGTGCCTTCGGGCGGCATCAGCTCATCCCGCACATCAGCCCCAAAAAATCTGTGGAAGGCACGGCAGCCGGGCTTCTCACAAGCGTGCTTGTGTCGATGTGCGCGTACGGACACCTGCCGTTGAATTTCAGTTATTTTCATCTGGCCATTTTGGGTGGGGCCATCGGTCTGGTGGGCCAGTGCGGGGACTTGGCCGAATCATTGATCAAGCGGTATTGCCAGACAAAGGATTCCGCCACGATCCTGCCCGGGTTCGGGGGGCTTTTGGACGTGATTGACTCCATCCTGTTCACTGCGCCGCTATTTTACTTTTATCTCAAAATCGTATGAAAAACCTTATTCTCCTCGGATCCACAGGGTCGGTCGGGCAAAGCGCGCTTCGGATTGTTGCGGATCACCCGGAATCTTTTCGCGTTGTGGCCATGGCCGCACGTTCCAGCGACCGCTTGATGCTGGAGCATATCCGGAAATTTCATCCGGAGGCGGTCTGCCTGACGGATGCCTCAGCAGCCGCGCGACTGAAACAGGAATTGGATCCGGGAACAAAATTGTTTGTGGGTGAGGAAGGTCTTTGCGAGATTGCGCAATGGTCTTCAGGTCACATGGTGATTGCCGCCTCGAGCGGAACATCCTCACTTCGACCGGTGCTGGCTGCGATTGAGAGCGGTAAGGAGATCGCCATCGCCAACAAGGAGCTTTTGGTTATGGCCGGAGCTATTATGACCGAGGCTGCGCGCCAAAAGCAGACACCGCTTTTGCCCATCGACAGTGAGCATAACGCTATTTTTCAATGCCTTCAGGGGGTAGGGGCCTCGGCATCCGTGCGCAGGATTTGGCTCACCGGTTCGGGAGGCCCTCTGAGAGGGGTGCCGTCTTCCGGGTTTGACCGCCTGACTCCGGAGGATGTCCTGAATCATCCTAAATGGAATATGGGGAAGAAGATCACGGTCGACTCGGCGAGTATGATGAATAAGGGGCTGGAGATCATTGAAGCAAGGTGGCTTTTTGGAGTTGAGCCGGACCGGATCCGTATCGCGATACACCCGGAAGCGGTGGTGCATTCGATGGTTGAATTGTGTGATGGCTCCATCCTGGCTCAGCTCGGTCCGACCGATATGCGCCTCCCGCTTTTGCATGTCATGGCGTATCCTGAGCGTGTTTCATATCCGGAGATGGGGCTGTCACTGAAGGAGCTGGGCGAGCTCCATTTTGACGAGCCGGACGCCAAGAAATTCCCCTGCCTGGAGTTGGCTTTGGAGGCTGCCCGGCGTGCTGATTCGACGTTACCCGCTGTGATGGCGGCGGCGGACGAAGCTGCGGTGAACGCTTTTTTGGAGGGAAATTTGAGGTTTTCGCAGATCGCGCCGGTCATTGAAGGAATGATGCGCCGTCACCACGTGGTCGAGCAGCCTGATTTGGAGCAGGTTCTGGAAGCGGAAGCATGGGCTTCCCGCGAGACCCGCGGCAGGATTAAGGTTAGCAGCCGGCAAACGACCGGCATAAAGGGGGATAGATGAGCGGGCCGCTTCTTTTTATTCTGGTACTCAGTTTGCTTGTGATCGTTCATGAGTGGGGACACTATTTTGCCGCCAGGAGATGTGGCATACGCGTCGAGCG